>JAZLDO010000098.1:0-4849 GCA_045614825.1 Candidatus Aphodosoma sp.
GCTTTTTGATCTGCCAACGGAATATTTGGGTCATACTCATTCTTTCCGTTGAGCATATCTATGTCGCACTCATCTATCATATAACCCAAAACACCAACACCTGCATTCCACTTGATATTCTTCCATATCGTACCCTCCATATCTGCTGCGAAACGGAATATATCTCGCTTATATTTATAGAATGCTCGCGATTGATACTGCGTTACATCCCCCATCTTGCTTTGGTCTTTTTTCCATTTATGGAAATCTTGGTTATAAACCGATTGATAACCATTGTAGCCATAGAAATCGCACATAGCATCTGGCTGATAGGTTGCATCCAATGTCAAACGATGCTTTGGTATCAGATACTTACTGTCATAGTTTAAACGAAATATACCATAGTTTTTAGTCGTATATGCAGCCTCGGCATAAATCGAATGGATATATTCGGGATACTGCGAACCATCACCATAGTAATAGATATTGGCAAGTGCACCACCCTGAAAACCTAAATCTGCATCAAATGCCACAGATGGCAAAGCTCCAAAGTTCCAACCCTTCTTTATCTTTTGACCCAAAGAATCAGTCTCTTGCACTTTCTCTTTTTTCTCAGCTTGCAACGAAATTGCAAACAATGCCGCAAATATAAATACTATATAACGTTTCATAATACTAATATTTTATCGTAATACCCATGCCAATAAAGCACCTAAATAGGTACCTATCGCATAACCTACCAATCCAACTACTATGCCCGAAATAAGCACTTTTTTATTCTTCATTGCTCCTGCGATAGGTGGCACAAACGGAGGCGAACACAACAAACCTACTTGACATACGCAAAACAAATCGCCACTCACCTTTGCTATTCGACAGAGTATCAAGTGCAATATTGCCGATATTCCAATAATCCAAAGTACAAAACCTCCTACATATAGAGAGCCTCCATTCACACTATTGATATTGAACATCGACGCCACAATCACACTAAACACCAAGATAAAGAACATACCTAATTCAAATGTTTTAGGTAATTCTCTCACTTTTTTAAAGAATGACGCTATAATCGACAATGTTGTGATTGTCAATATCACAACCAATTCATTCAACGTTCCTGTTATTGTCAACGCAAGACCTGCTCCAATAGCAAGAAATACGACACTCAAACCTAAGCCCTTCAACATACCTACAAAATTCTGTTTTTTGAGCATATCGTGATAATTCTCCACATCAGCGGTGTGTATGTTATCTTCATCTTTACGACCTCTGCATGTTACATCTCTGTAAGGCAACAATTTACGGAAAATCTTAAAACCTCCACCCAACAAAAAGAATATATAAGGTGTAGTGACTACCATCTGGAATGCCAACACAATTGCCATCACCGATTTATCTACATCAAGCGACACCCCAAGTGCATTAAAATTCATAGTCCCGCCTGTATAGATACCTGCCATCATACCTGCAACTTTATCTGCTTCAGGCACATGATTACGGAATATAAAATAACCCGACAATACAGCTATAATAACCGCAACAAGACCTGTAACAAGCGCCCATGCTGTCTTTGGCAACGCTTTAGTCCATAACTTAAAGTCGCAATTAAACAACATCAACGGAATCGCCAATGGCACAGCTACACTCATAAGTGTAGATTGCAACTTACCGAAACTAGCAGCTATTTCTGGAGTAGCAAAATTAAAAACTCCACACAGCGAAGCTATAATACCCACTGCGTATGCTAATACCACAGTACCTATCTTTTGAACAATAGTCCAACGCTTAAATCCCTCAATAATCAATAAAGGGAACAAAATATAACACGCAAGAATAATATATGCTTTAACCATAATTCTCTATTATTTTATCTCTTCAGGTTTATTAAATTTACGTGCAAGATACATATACTCTTGCAAGAACATCCAGAAAGGCAATGTAATAAACAATGTCAATGGCATGAAAATCAACTGCCAAACAAACTGTATAGAAGTATGAAATGCCTTATCTTTTACCAACGAACGAATAATCAACCATGCCAACCACAATGGGAAAGTTACAGCGCCTGCAACTAATGCCAATGGTGATAAAACTACCAATAAGAAAATCAACAACCATTTAGACATTCGATGCTTAGGAAACAAATTCAACTCTTTTGGCGGATTTTTCTTGAGTTCTTGCCAATTTTTCTCATAGTTTTCATCATCTGGTACCCACAATATCAACTCCTGCATGCGCTTAGTAAGCTCCTCTCGCATTTCAAGAATCAATTTCGGATAATCCATATCCTCTCTCTCTGAAACGAACTCCGTAACATTTATCGGCTTACCTACATTAACCACAAGATTATCCCAAAGATTAAACCAATCACCATATTCCAAACCTACTGGCACAATATATATCGGTTTTTCTTTACCAAACTCTTCATTAGCACGTATCGCAATACGAAATATACCCTTTCGCAACGGCAATAACGAATGTTTCGCTCTATGTGTCCCCTCTGGCAAAATACAGAAAGGCACCCCTGTACGCAATGTTTCAATTGCACGATTCTCTGTCTCATCATTCTTAAGCACTTCACCCGCACCATCTCGCATGCGACGAATAGGCATTATCTTCAACCAATTAAGAATTTTGGCAAATACCTTACTACGAAACATATCAGCTCGCGCTACAAACACCTTATGATCGTCATTGATAAACAATACAGCAAGTGCATCTTGCAATGCGTTTGTATGATTAGGTGCAAATATCACAGCGCCATCTGTCGGAATATTTTCCCTACCTACATATCTAATTTGACGATATGACTTACGGAACATCCACCTTACATAAGGAAAACAAATGCGATATCCAATATTTTCATCATATATCTGTTTCATATTTTTCTGTCTTTAAATGTTATACTTAACCCATTTAACTGTCAAATAATCTACAAAAATACAATTTTTTTTTTACATAACCAAACATTCTAAGCAAAAACACAGAAAAACGAATTCATATTTACTAAATTTACATTCTATTTTTTCAATACTAAAATATTAATATCATAATCCTTATGAAAAACACTTAGATCAACATACTTTTTTATACCCTTAATATATGCCTTATCCGTATATTGCCAAATTGAATAATGTCCAGGTCCATTTATTCTTGGAGCATTTTTCCCATAACAACCAATCATCAAATGATATTTATTAAATTTAGGAGCACAATATGTATTATAAGACCTCATTGTTCCATAAATAATCGGAGCTTTACCATAATATTCAATACATAAATCAATAAAAATCTGTATATTTTTCTGCAATTCAGCCTTTGTCCACTCATTAAAAGGACCCTCAACATCCAACATAGGAATCAAATCTTGAGTCTCTTTCGATGCCATCTTCTTGAAGTTTTCAAATTGGTTCCTTATTGGTGATTTAGAAGTCAAAAAATGATATGAACCCACCTTCAAACCATATCTTCTCGATTCTTTCAAATTATACAGATACTTTCTATCTTGATAAGTAGAACCTTCTGTTGCTTTAATATAAACATACTCAATATTTTTATCCTGTGCCACTACTTCCCAATCAATATCTCCTTGATGACTTGACACATCAATTCCATTATATATCTTCGACTGAGCAATTGAAAATAATGACACCGAAATAAAAACAAACAAATAAAAAATACGCTTCATAATATTCCAATTAAAAATAAAAACAAAGGTACATTTTTCTTAACCAACAAATTTAATAAAGATCACAATCTATTTATCTCCTTCTGCAACATTTCTAAGAAAACTGCACCGTCTCCACCATCCATCTGCACATGATGAAACTGAAATGAAATTGGCAATTTTACCGAAAATAATCTCTTTCTATATTTTCCCCACATCACCATAGGATTAGAAAACTTATCGGTATACTGATTCACTATACAATCCAATTCCGTCTCTATCACTGCAGATGTGCCCACAATCATACAGTCTTCCAAAAACGAACTTTTACACTCTGCAGCAACACGACTTGTCAATTGCTTATAATCAGCTATAAATTGATCAAAATCGCCGTTAAATGCTATATCACACGAATTTATTCCTCCTTTGCTATTCTTCACTATCACATTTACTGCCAATTTATCATATTTAAACAATCTGCCCTGCTCTGGCAATAAATAAAACTCTTCTACTCGACTTGCAGCTTTGACTATACACCAACAAAGTAAGGCATTGAACCCCACACCTACTCTTTTGCTAGCCTTCAACACTCGAGTTACATCAAATGTCTTTGTCAATGTCACCATTGGCATTGGCGACGTCATCCAAAGCTCAAATGCTTCTCCTCGTATTGTATCCTTCGGATTAACCTCTACTTTCATACACTTATATTTTAAAATAACACAAATTTAAAACAAACACTCCTTAAAATTAAGACCGCAAAGATACAAAATATTCCTCATCCAACCAAACTATCTTAGAAGTGATGTTCATATTAATTTTTCAACTTAGTTGAAAGAAATACATTCATTACTTTACACAACCCCCTCCGAGCAAAGTTCTGGTCCTCCTAAGAGAGGGAGGACAATATTGTGCCCACAAATTACACACCTATTTATTAAATAATCTTTTAATTTAATACCCTTACAGAAATAACTAAACCTCGAAGAAGTATATCTTCAAGGTTGCGGACGCACAAGCCGTGCGGCTCTACTGTACGGATATAAAACAAAGAAACCCCGAAGAACTAAATCTTCGAGGTTTCTGAAAAACGGCGGCGACCTACTCTCCCACGATGCAACGCAGTACCATCGGCGCGAGTGGGCTTAACTTCTCTGTTCGGAATGGGAAGAGGTGGAACCCCACTGCTATAACCACCTAAAT
>JAZLDO010000099.1:0-6131 GCA_045614825.1 Candidatus Aphodosoma sp.
GCCGAAGGGTCACCTGCGGACAAGCATCAACTCCTCACCCCACCCCCGACCCCAGCGGGGTCGCACACAAAAAAAATACCACCTCACAAATCAAATCCCTTTCTATGTTTTTTCACCACATCTGCCTTTGTAAATATTGGTGCTCCATGCTTATAATCAGCATCTTTCAATTCTTCCAACAAATTCACAATATCAATCTTACCAATATTCACCTCCTCATCAAACCTAAAGAAAAAATAATCTCCACTACCACCAGACGGATACCAAGTTTTCTTCATGCGCTCTTCGGTCACTTTACTAGCAGTATCCTTCACATGAAACACCCTATACTCTCCGCTCTTATCATACCCATCAGTATATAGAATCACAAACTTCACATTTTGTTTTGTATAAAAACTTTCCGTATGAGCTCCATCTCGTTTATCCTCAGCAGTCGCCTTTGTCAATCGCACATTATAAATCAACGTCCCCTTATCATTATTTCCAAGTATCCATTTCAAATGAGCTTCATCCTTATAGTATCCCAACAACACACCACTACTTGGCTCACGTTCCAAATAGTGTATCGGTAGCCATCGCGATGCAACAATAGGTCCACTCATCTCCTCCTCTACCTTCTCCTTCAACACCACCTCTGGGTCATCTCCCATCTTGCACTCATTGATAACAAAATACTTCTCCAACTCACTGTATCTCTCATCACTCCCTACTTTGTCCACCGGCTGTGCATATGCAAAATACACCTCCCTATTCTCGCCATATGGCTTGAACACTCGCCCATTCAACTCATAGAAGTGTTGTTTCAAATACAATTCGCCATCCACCCCTTGTCGAGCCCTCATTGCATATATATTGAATTTATCTGCTATCACACCCCTTATCTCATCGCGAAACATCTTACGCACCTCACTACGCCAATGTGCCTTTTCACTAGCTTTGTTGCGAGCATACAAATAAAGAACATACAAAAAGTTCACATCATAATGCGACAAAAACAACGTATCTCGGTCGAACAATCTATCCTTAAACTGATACGACATCTTCGTGCATTCCTCCGAATGCTTCTTTATATTTCCCTTTTCGTCATTATACTTATGATCATCATACACAAACGCACTGATAAAGAAATTCGGTATCACATCATACCCCTCGGTCAACTCTCTATCTAGCAAATTCACCTTACTAAAATGATTTTTATCATACTCCCAATCCTCATCCTTCTCATAAAAAGAGTCATCTCCCAAAAACAAATTCACATTCCATTGCACCACATTCCGTGCATAAGTATGTTGCTTGTAAACCGAATTACTACCCACCGGATGCCCACTCTTATAATACTTACTGTCGCCGATATAATACACCTCTCTTTTTTGTTGTTCGTCAGGCGATGTCAACGCCAAATCCGTATAGATATGGTCCACACGCTTACCATCATCTTGCTCCTTCAACCCCTTAGGCACATTCTTGTCGCCAATCAACTCATCCACCATTGCCTCAAACACCACATGAAAACTCTTAGCCAACAAATACTCCTGAGCATGTGTGTTCACCGCAATGCAATGCGTGTTGTCAAAAAAAGCATAACACAAATCCCACAACAACAATGCCTTATCCGAGAAATACTTATATTTTATCTCTTGCAAACGTCGCTTACCCAATCCATTCAAATATTGCTTAAACAGTGCCCCCTCTATCAGTTCATACTGAATATTTATGGGCGTCCTAAAGCCATACTCCTCGTTCAAGTAGTTCAATATACTGAAGAATATCACAAACAACTCCTCGTCGTAGTTCACCACCCTCTTCTTGTTCACCGGGTTCAGATACACCACACTATTTCCGTCAATATACGCCTGCGAGTGAGCTATCGTTCTAGTCCAGTTTATCTTATTATTGCCTCGATGCAAATTTTTGATTGTGAACAACACAAAGTCCCGATGCTCTTTATTAAAGTTGATGAGCGACAACACAATGTCCAGATAAGTATTCGCTTGATGACGTTTGCCTTTGCCCGACTGAGGCAAACTTTTATATAGTATTGCCTTGCTCGTTTTGTTGTTGTAATATAGATTTATCGCTCTGTATATCCACACCGAAAATTCGTATATAAATTTCCTATACTCGTTCGATAGCACCTTTTGTCCCTCTGGCGTAATCACATCCTCTGGCGTCACCGCCTCACCAGTCTCTTTTTTCACGCCCACCAGAATATCTTTCTCATCCATCAACACTTTCGGCAATATGAACACACAATCCCGCAAGTGTGGATTATAAAAATAACCCACATACTGCACGCTCACCCTCTTGTCCACATCCTGTAGCACATAGATGTCTTTCAACACCTTCTCCACTAGCGAGCTTTCATATTGATGTTCTTCGAATAAGATATACATTGTTCGTTCTATTTATTATTCTGCATCTTCAGTTGTAGTTTCTTCAACTGCTGCCGTATCGGTGGTAGTTTCTTTAATCTTAGGCATCACGACCAAATCCTTTTCCAACCAATTTTGCACAAGTTTCGCTTGATTTTTCTCTGTATAGAACTTATCGAATGTCAAAAGCTTTTCAACAAATTTACCATCTTTATCTTTCTCTTCGCTTACATATTTATATTCCTTACCACACATTTTGAACACATCATTCCAAAGGTAGAAGAGCACTTTACTAATAAATCTATCCAACGAGATTATATTCTCACCGTCTGCCTTACAGAAGAAATAACCCAACTTTTTGTCTTCCGAGTTAGTTTCCTCAGCAATCACTTCATTCACTTTGCACAAAAAATCCCACCAATCATACTCCTTATCTCCCACTTCAATCACCCATTTCTCGCCAGCATCTTTTATCGGCATATACTCCCAATCCCAACGGCGTTTGAAAGCCGAGTCAATAGGGAACAACGATTGGTCGCTTGTGTTCATCGTTGCCCAGATGTAGAGGTTTGATGGGAGTTGCAATTCATCGCCCGACTTAATATTTTCTGGCAATCCTTCGCATTCGGCAAACGCCTTAACCAAATAGTCTTTAATATCTTGGTCTGCCTTGATAGGATATTCCGACACACCATTCTCTGTACGGTCCAACAATTGAAACAAATCACCAAAAATTTGAGCACAATTACCACGATTAATCTCCTCAATCACCAAATATACAGACTTATCTTGATTTTGCCAAGCTTTTACATATGCTTTCAAGAATGTTTGAGGCACAAAAGAATAAACAATCTTTTCATCCTCTACCTTTGGTAATAACTTATAAAATTTAAGATATTTATTTATTTCAACCGAATAATCTTCAGATACACCAGCTCGTCTCAGCAATTCTTTCACATTCACAGTCATGTATTCACCATCCATATACATATGATAGTCAACACAAAACTTCTGCACTCCCCTAACTTTTCCCAAATTTACATCATTATACAAAACATTAAGTTCCGTAGCCAAATCATCAATCGAAAGATTCAAGCTTACATGATTTTTCACCTCTCTCATCGTAGGTTTATACGCCCCCACAAAAGTCGAATAATCACTGTCTGGATGGAATGTAGTGCGAAAAACAAAGTCCGAATCTACATTCTTAGTGACCTCATTAATCGTATAACTCTTACCTGTTCCAGGTGCACCATAATAGATTTTTTGGAGAGGATATTTTGAAACACACTTATTATAATTAGGATTCTGACTGTTTGCCAAAGCCATCTTCGCCATCACAGTCAAAGTAGAAGAATATCCATATTCAAATTTATCAATTTGAGTTTTACCTGATAAAGCTTCTCTAGCTGTATTTGCGTTATCATTAGGATGCACAAAAAAATATTGAACGTATTCATCTAGCAATGCCTTTGAAATAGTTCTAATACCTATAGCTCCATTACTCTGTGATTTAACTAAATAACACAATTTATCTTCTGCTAATATTTCAACTTGACCATTGTTAGAAATATCGCCTACTCTTAATTTTATGTTTTTCATAATATCAATTTTATCATTATTAAATCTCATATTCATGTATAAATCTGCACTTTGGATAGTTTGAACATCCATAAAATTTGCCGTATTTACCTTTACGCTCTACTAAATAACCACCACATAACGGACAACTACCTGAATAAATGCTATCTTGAACTTCTTGTTTGCGCTGTCTAATTTGCTGAATATGTTCCTCTTTTGAATACTCTTGCGATTTATTCAATTCGAGTAATCGATTATAAATCAACTCAATCATTGCATCATCTATATTATTCTCAGAATAGCTTTTGATGGTTGATTTCAAATCACAAATTTTTATTACTGCTACATTTGGAGCATATACTTTCAACGAACATTTACCAGTAAAAACAACAATAGGAACAAACGGAACTCGATATAAATCAGGCAACTGAGCGCGCAATGCACTAATATGCGCCTTATTCTGAAAAATTGGATTATAAAACTCGTAACTATGTTTGTACAGCGTTTGCTTCCAATTCAACTTTGTTTCACTACCAAAAATCCAACCTTTATAGTTTTTAGTTTCTATAATAAACACGCCATAATTTGAAATAACGACATGATCAATCTGCGTGTATCCTTTCTGTGTTTTGAGAACTAAATCATTGATTACTTTGCATTGCGATGGAAAAGAATCAAGACGCGACGACACCATCCGTTCTCCTCGTGCCCCTTTCGCCTGCGGTCTACGATACCAGACACCCAGAATTATTACTACAAAGCAAAAAATTAAAATTAATAAATAAATCACCCCTGCATGCAAAATCATGACTTGTTATCTTATTGTTGCTCTGCAAAGATACAAAAAAACTTTTTCTCTTGCAAGTGTTTTGTTCACTCTATTTCACATTCGTGCAAACGGATAAGTGTCCAATACGAATCATCTAATGAATTGGTGATTAGGATGCCAACATCAGTCTTTTTTATGCAAGATTCGCCGTAAAAATCGACAAACTCTCTGGACTCTGTAATCGTTGTTTCTTTGTAGGCTTGCTCTGCTTTTTCGCATGTGCTATACACCCCCAACACCGCACTACTCGGTTGGTCACCCTGACCTAATTGCGAGGTCATCGTCAATACATATACTTTCATATTCTTATAAATTTTAATTTGCTCTGCAAAGTTACAACCCAAAATTGACAACTTTTGTCAATCACAAATTTATTTACAAAAAAAGAAAAACAAAAACATAAAAGATTTGATATTTTATTGCACCAACACACACTCACAATGTGTATCACCCTCTAAATACCTTCAAGCAACCTGCACCGAAGAAAACAGACATTCCCAATACACAACGACAGTATGTATTTCCCCGGAATAGCATCGCAATCCGGCAAATCCGGAACATCCATTCTCACCCATAACAAAATTATCACTTTTTCACTCTCCCTAAAGCCAATAATCTTGATAAAATTCACCTCCCTTCAATTCAGAATAATCCTATAATTAACACAAGAATTACCCCACCCAACAGCAACCTTCTTCATAGGATAACCATACCTTCACCCTATCCTCTACGAAGGATATACGAAACATATACGAAGCATAACCATACTCAAAAGTACAATTCACCATCTTAAAATGCAAAAAAAGAGATGCAATGATATTGCATCTCTTTTTTATACGCAAAAACCTATAAAGATTTATTCAGCTGAAGCGGCAAGTGGCGAAGCTTGTGTGTAAGTGCGCGCTCCAAGCTCTTTGTCAATCATATAGAGGCCGTAGCCATTATCTTTAATCATACGGAGATGATTAAGAATATCTTGCACTCCCTCTTCTTCTTCTACTTGCTCGTCGATGAACCATTTGAGCATGCTTTGCGATGCATAATCTTTCTCTTCGATAGCAATAGTATAGAGGTCATTAATGAGCATTGTCACTTTTTTCTCGTGTTGCAATGTGTTTTCAAACACTGCAAGCGCCGATGCCCACTCGGTTTCTACTTCGGCAATTGGAGCAAGTTTCACACGTCCACCACGAGCAACTACGTGGTTAAAAAGAATTTGTGCATGGTCTTGCTCTTCTTTGAATTGCACTTGAAACCAGTTTGCCATGCCTGTGTAACCTTCGTTGTGGCAATAAGCTGCCATCGACAAATAAAGATATGCCGACCACATTTCGGCATTGATTTGAGCG
>JAZLDO010000100.1:0-2799 GCA_045614825.1 Candidatus Aphodosoma sp.
ACATAAAAGTCCCCATGCAGCTTACGCTTTAGGATATTATCACGGAGTGTGTCAGAGAACCATTGATGATAACTAAATGAATGACTATGATTTTTTCAAAGTTAACAACATGGATTGAAAATTGGAAGAATACAATTTCTCATTTTTTCAGGCGTACATGTTCCGTCAATTATTAGAAGCCCTTAAAAGCCATAACAACATATTCAAGATTGTCTCAACTGCTACTCATAGATAAATGCAATATTCATTTGAGTCGAATAATAAAGATTTCTCCCTCATTCATGGTGATTGTCTAGAATTTCTTGCTCAACTTCCAGATAATTCCATTGATGCCATTTTTGCAGACCCACCATACTTCTTGAGTAATGGTGGTATTAGCGTGCAAAGTGGTAAGCAAGTGTGTGTGGATAAAGGAGAATGGGATAAGGGTGGAACACCTGAAAGCATTTATCGATTCAATCAACAATGGTTGTCAATATGCAGAAATAAACTTAAAGATGATGGCACAATATGGGTGTCTGGCACTCATCATAACATTTTTATAGTTCAGCGTTGTTTGCAAGAACTTGGCTATAAAATTCTTAATGTAATTACCTGGCAGAAATCGGATCCTCCACCAAATTTGTCATGTCGATATTTCAATTATTCAACAGAATTGGTTATATGGGCAAGGAAACATGAAAAGGAGCCTCATAAATTCAATTATGAAGTTATGAAGCAACTTAATGGGGGAACACAAATGACTGATGTTTGGCGTATTCCTTCAGTGGGAATGTGGGAAAAAACTTGCGGTAAGCATCCTACGCAGAAAACACTTCGTTTGCTTTATCGCATAATCTTGGCATCGACAAATAAGGGAGATACGATTCTTGACCCATTCGCTGGAAGTTCTACAACGGGTATTGCAGCAAATCTATTAGGTCGAAAATTTATTGGCATTGAACAGGATGATAGCTTCATAGAATTAAGTAAGCGTCGTCGTACATTACTAGAAAATGTGGAAGAAGCTGAAAAGCTTCTTTATAAAATGCGCGAAATGCCAGATGAAACAACGGTATTAGTTAATCATGCTCGCCCAAAGGATTATGAGTTAATGCTACAAAATGGTTTGTGTTATCTTCGAGCTGGAGATAGCAAGGGGTCGTTGCTAGTACAAAAAGGATTTGAACGATTAGGATATGTGTTGTTACATAGTAATGGACAAAACGCACAACTCTTTCCTTTGACTAAAAAGGGCTTTCAAATATGGACTGCAGAAAACCTACAAGCCATTGGTTTTACAGCAGAAAATGCCCCCTATTATGCTGTGATAAGATTTGATGCAAGCACTAAGATACCGTATAATAAAACTATAAATATCAAACAGGGAGCATATACAACTGTCGCTAAGATCAAGCCATTAAGAGATTTTATAGATTTATAAAGATTTCAAAGTGCCAAATTTAAAATTTCAAAGAGCCATTTTGTCACTTTGAAATGGCACTAAATAAAGTTAAGCAACTCTTGAGGTTCGCTCACGAGTTGCTTTTTTATAGCCTTTGAAGTGGTTAGCCGCACTAACCAGTTGGATAAAGCAGCCAGTTGGTTAGTCTCACTAAACGACTGCAAATATCTTCAAGATGACTACAACTTGTAGTCAACTGCACTTCCCAAAATAGAAAGTAAACATATACCCCAATGAGCAATAGTACCGCAAACAAGGACGCCATTATTGGTTTACTATTTAACGCGATTTTCTATGAAATTTTACTATCTTTTTGGATTAGAGCACCGATCGTAAAAACATAGAAGTGTGCATTTGCTGTAAAAGCAAGGCACAATTATCTGCCCTATTTCAGCCTAAAATTTGTAACTCATTGATAATCGATGTATGTTTCGTACTGCATCGGAAGATGCGGAGATAATACATTGACATAAAGCTACATATATAAATTGTCCGATGAAAGTATGGAATATTGTTTTGTTTCCGAAACGCAGCATTTATAACGCACTTCGGAAATAAAATGAACAAACAAGACTTAATCAATATTACGTAAAAACCAGCCTCTAAAGGGGCATCGCCCTTGATGATTTCAACATAGTGTCTCCAATTCAATTTGCATGACAGTGTCGTGCTATTTGGGGAAGCGATATACAATATATGGGGATAATGTGAAAATTTCACTTGCTTACCATACGAATTGTGTGAAATCTACCATATTTAAGACCTCTATAATAGTCCTGGTCTTGAAGAAAAACTATGATTTTCGCCTCAATTTTTGTTTATAATCTGCCAAATCTCGATTTTTTAAGGCGATTTGGTAAATTATAATAGATTTTCTGGGGAAATTGCCATCAAAGAGCAGAGGGTGTATTCGGGTGACTTAGGCTATATGATTCATCTCAGAAAGTATAACTTTTATAGCATAGTAATACAATATTGGTATTGCGCCAATTATACCCCAAAAGCATGTATACTCTTTATAACCCAAAGAGATGCAAACTTTGTTTTTGACCAAAAATAAATCATGGGGGGCAGTTGATCGTTACGAACCATGCTCTAATTCGATAGATTATTTCGTTGTTCGCATAGAATAACTATCAAAAAGGTTGTATCTATACAACCATATTCAAAACTTTTTTATATATTTGCACAAGTATTGATAAATGTTCAGGCCTGAAAGAACTAAAAAATATAAGGAGTCCCAAAAGGACTCCTATATTATTTTATTCATTTCGAGATAGTTAGACGGTTTTCGAAACCCATCAAAAATCCCTCAAAAATCACGGTTTTTCACCCGAAAAACACCCCAAAAATTT
>JAZLDO010000101.1:0-13521 GCA_045614825.1 Candidatus Aphodosoma sp.
TTGAGATAACGCACCTTATCTCCAATTTTTACATTCACTGCCATATATCAATTAAGAATTAAAAATTAAAATAAACTTGCTCCTTACTCCCTATTCCCTACTCCTTACTCCCTATTCCCCTACTCCTTACTCCCTAATTTCCTCTGCAAAGTTACAAAAAATAGCCCGTTTGAGCAAAGCAAACGAGCTATTTTATATACAAAGTTAAATTTTATTTAACTACTACTTTAACTGCCGAATTAGCTGTTTTAACGATATAAATGCCATTTTCAAGACGACCATTCATATCTGTTACATTTTGACCTGTAATAGTGAAAATTGAAATAGCTTCGTTAGACACTACCATACCTTTTTCAGTATAGATATTGTTAACATAAACATTTTCAACTGAAACAGGGAATTCATCAGCCCAATCAAAAGAGATAACACCCAATTGAGGTTCGCCATAATACAAATCAACCACTGCAATTACTTCGATAAGGTATCCTTCAAAAAATTCTTGTTCGAATTTGAATTTGTTACGAGCTACGATAGTATTACCAGCAGCATCACGCAATGTCATGTTAGAAGCTGAATCTGTAACGAATGTAACATCTTCTACAACTTCACCAACCACTTTAATATAGTGTGATACCAATGCAGCATTTACATCTTTAAGCAAGACTGATTTTGGTGTAACTGTACCCGCTTCTACTGTTTCAGGGAAGATTGGAGAAACCATCTCTGGTGTACCATTATAGTTATCATATTTACCAATAACACCTGTCAAAGCATCACCAGTTTCGTATGTTGCACTTGCACCATAAATCACAAGCGCACCTGTAGCATCTTGTACGTAAACTTGTTTACCGTTTTGAACTGTAACATTAACAGTACCTATGATACGAGTATAACCAGTAGAATCTGCTTTAGCTATAAATTCTTGAATATTTGCTACATCTGTGTATTCAATTTTACCTTTACGCAATTCTTTCAATATTGCAGGAATAGTAGTTGTTCCCATTTGCGCTTTAGAGTTATATTCCGAACGAACACCCCAAACAGTAATAGTATCACCTTCAGCAACATTCAATGTAGCAAATGTTTTATCATTAGAACCTACATATTTACCTACCAAACCATAAACAGAAACAGTACCTGTTTCATCTGTAAGATTAAAGTTACCATAAGTTGTATTTGTAATATTAGAAACAACACCTGTAACTTCATACCATGTAGTTGTAGAAACAGCTACAGCTAAAAATTCAGTAACAGTAACTTTTTGAGCAGAAGTTGGTTCTGTTGATGTTGAAGGTGGTGTTGTAGGTGTATCATCAGTACTACCATTTTCTTCTTCTGGAGTAACCTCACCATCATTTTCAAAATAAACGACTACTTTTTTAAGACGATGTTGTTTCGAATGAGTATTCTTAATTGTCAATTCTGTAACACCATTAGCATCAGTCCAAGTAGAATTAGTAAAATCATAAGAACCTGCATCAACACTAAGCATACCGTCTGTGGGAACTACATAATTGTCATATACACCCCAAACAAAAGCAAGACCCTTGATTTTATGCGAATTTTTTGCTGTAATTGTCATTTCATTACCTTTATAAAAGCGCACTGCTGTACCTGTATTATAATACTTTGGTAAAGATGTATACGTTCCTATACCAAATGTAATTTTTACATCTACACCATCGTATGCTGTTTCAATTTCTGATTTGTCAACATAACCTTGTGCTGAAAAATCAATTGTTTCTGTTGCACTAATTGCACTAACTGCAACAAATAGCGCCATCAAAAATAAACTAATCTTTTTCATAATATAAAAATTTTATTGTTAATTATTATAATTTTATTCAGCAGGAATCAATGTTTCTTCAAGATATGCTTTTGTAATATCTTTAAGACCAGGCATAAAGAAAAGTTCTTGAAGCATACCATACACTTTAATTTTTTTACCCAAATTAGTTGGATTTACTTGCAAATTCAATGTGTCACGAATTGCGCCAGATGGCAATCTGACAGGCATATAAACTACTGTATCATTAGCCTCTTTTGCAATCAAAACATTACTTTTATCCTTACAATTCTCTGTAGTGAAAGTAGGTTTATTATCATTTCTAGGATCAATAAAGCCAACAATATAACCCTCAACCCAAACAGCCTCTTCTGCTCCTTGATTATTATAAGCTGCTGGTACATTATAAGGAGAAGCTTCTGTACCCTCGCCTTCAGCACCTTCCATTTGTGGTTTTTCTGGCTCTAACTCTTCAACCAAATATGCATTACCAACTTGTGCTGCTCCATTATATTCAGCGCGCACACCACGAATCTTAATTCTATCACCTGCCACTACATTCAAAGAAGCAAACGATTGGTCGTTTTTAGCTACTGGTTCTTTAGTCAATCCGTATACATATACTTTGCCTGTAGCATCTACCAAATTGAAATTACCATACACATCACTAACCAAACTATCTACTGTACCAATCAATTCATACCACACTGTACCATTAACTGGTTTAGACAAAAACTCTTCGATTGTTGCTGGAGTTGCTTTCGAAGGGTCTCCCATATCTACTTCTGGTTCGCCTGCTTGTTTTTGTACCAATTCTACAAAATAAGCATTCAACACCTCTACTTTACCATTGTAATCGCCACGAGTACCACGAATCTTAATTTTATCGCCAGCTTCAAGTCCAAGTGATGCATACGATTTATCATTTACAGATTGTGGTGTAGCAGTCAAACCATATACATAAACTTTGCCAGTTTCGTCAACCAAATCAAAGTTACCGAATTGCGTATTAATAGTACCTGTGATAACACCAGTCAATTCGTACCAAACATTAGCATCAACTGGTTTATCATTGAATTCTGCAATAGTAACAGGTGTTGCCTCGCCGGCCACAACTTCGCAGTCAATCAAAACACCATCGATTTCAGCTTTCACTGTTCCTTTCAATCCTGCAACACCACAATATTTTTCAAGTGAACCATATACTTTCACTTTTTTACCCAAATTACCAGGGTTGTCAATAAGATTCAATTTGCCACGAATGTCATTTGTAAGCAATTGAACTGCTATATACTCATTAGGCACACCTGCAACATCGCCCAAAAGGATATTTGATTTTACTTCTGCAAAATTAGAAGAATTAAATGTAAATTGCTCATCTGTTGCATCAAAATTATAAACACCAACTATATAACCTTCAACCCATTTGTCTTTCTCGCCCTGTTTGTCTATAGCCTTACCAATTGTATAAGGATTTTCTCGAGATCCCAATTGTCCTGTAGATGGAGTTGTATTGTCTCCATTACCTCCATTACCATTGCCTCCATTATCCTCTTCTTCATAAACGATAAGGTCTTTCAAACTTCTTTGTTCACATGAAGTCATTGCAAATATTGCTGCAAATAACGCAATAAAAAAACTAAACTTTTTCATATCTTTTTTGTTTTTATTCTTCAATTAGTTTAATATCTTCTCTATCACGAATATATAGTTGCCAATTGTCGCTAGAAAATTCATAATACGACAAAATACCTGTCAAATCGCATTTTCCTGAAGGAATAATATCCGCATAGAAATTACTATATCCACTAGTACGAACATTCACGTATGTTCCATCCTCAAACTGAGCTTTGATATTTATTGTTTGCTCCGATTTACTCCAAGTCAATTTGCCATTCGCAGATGGGAATGTTACATTTTTCAATGTAACAAGTGTACAAATATGACCAGGGTTAAGTATACCATTCTCTGAATCAATTTCATAAGGTTCAGGTAGTTTTGTCGTATCTGGTACTCCTATAGGGAAAAAGTGTTGATCTTCATACTCTTTATTCCAATCCCAACGTCCCATTTGAAAACCATAACTTTCGTGTGTTGTACTATCTCCTAATTGGTGATAACCTGCGTATGTACCAACCCACAAACCAGTCAACTCTACAATAACCTCTTGGCCTCGTGGCATTGTATTATATAAATTCACTTGATCTAATGCCAAACATATTGCTCCTGTTGAATCTTGCAAATAGATTGATTTGTAAATATTACCACTCTCATCATCGGCTGTAACAATACCTCTCATCAAAATTCTATCTGTTATCTGCATTGGTGTTGCTGAATTATTAATATTCTTCACCTCTTCGATACTCTTAATCTCCCACCCTGCTGCAATGCTATCTTTCAATGCATACGATGGAACTTCGTATTCTGGCTCCGGATATTTGTTTTGACATGATACTACACACACCAAAACTAAAATCAAATATAATATCTTTTTCATAACCAATTATTTTTTTTAGAAATTAGAAACGGAAACCTACATTCAAATATATTGTGCTACCATAAGCATAGAAATATTTATTTGGGAAACGATTCAAATATGTTTCGCGATTAGTAGTTGCGTTTGTTGTACTAAAACGACTTTGCTCATAACCACCTGTTTTGAGATTACGGTTGTTAAGAATGTTGGTTGCACTAAGGTTGATATTCAAATAATATTTATAATTGATGCGAATAGATTTACCGACCGAAACATCAACTGTGAAACCTCCTTTCAAACGCTCTTGACGACGAATTCTATCTTGCAACAATACATCATTGATCTGATCTTGTTCTATAATTGAATAACCCTTATCAAGATAATAATCAACAAGCAATTCATCTAAATTTGCATTTTTTGGATTAACGTGAGTTTTACAACCTTCTCTTGTACACACACCCAACTCTTCAATATTATCAGGTATTCTATCCAATCCTGCAATAGCATTATAGGTACGACGGAATGGATTGAAATCAAGATAAGAATTTGTAAAGTAATTCACATTTAAATCAAAGAACCAATATTTAGGATGAAAATAATGTAAACCTACACTTGCTGCTACTTCTGGAGTTCCATCTACGTGGAAACCTTTCACATAAATTGTTTCTTCGATTTCATGTTTACCATCATAATCATCAAATGGCAACCCATTTTCAGTTGTAATTGTGGCTGTTGGGTTAGATGTATATACGTTTTGACCTATTGCTGCAATCGCATCAATCGACACCCCTGCTCCAAGATTGAATTCTAAACCTAACTCTGTACCAATATGACGCTTATTGAAATCATACATCGCAAAGTTTACGTAGGTATTATACTCGTCATAATAGAACGAACTCAATTGTGACGAATTACGGAAATCTGTTGCATAAACAGTTACACGTCCATTAACCACAGGAGTACGAACAAAATAACTCAAATCAGCTGAAAAGTATTCTTCTGGTTCTAAATTAGGAATAATACTTGCTTTAACTCGTGGCGAAAAGTATGCTTCGTTAGCAAGTATAGGATTTGTGCCATGCGCTACGTTCAAAGCCAAAATATGACGTCCCGTAATACGATAATTGATACCTGCTTTCACCGCATATGTCATAAAGTGTTGCATAGGACTCAATCCATAACTATTTGGTATTGCATAACGTGCTATCACATCACCATTAAACATACCTGCAATTGTGTCAACGGTCGAACGACCATTGTTCATATGACCATAACGCCAGAAGTTAGAATAATGTGCCTGTGCTCCAAAATAGACATCAAAACGATTAGCAGAATACGTCGCCTGACCCCACAATTTTGCACTATTCGCATAGATATCGTAGTTATAACCAAATTTATCGCCTACATACACTTTACGATTTGGGTTATTTAGGTCATTCTGCATAAAATCTTGATTTCCTGGATTATCACGCTCGCCGTATTGGTCAATATCCAACCAATAATCTGCTCCTAAAAGATCGTCAACCAACTTGAAGTGATTTGCCATTGTCATTTGAACTTCCAAACCTCCATCTAACTTCCAAGCATCGTTAAACTTATAATTCAACACTGAGTTAAATGTGATAACTTGTTGGTCGTTACGACGATTTTCAATCATATAACGACCTGATTTACCTTGTGCATTAGCCAAATAGTTGGTTTGATACATCTTGTCCCAATTGATTTGACGATACGATTCATCATTCATCCACAATTGTTTACGAACATCAGCCGCAGCTTCATTACCCATTGTAATATGATAATTTGGCAAATTGCGATAGTAATCAGGACGTGGGTCAGCTGCCTTATACCAGTTCATAGCTGTACGTCCATCCATTTGATATTTATAACCCAATGATGTGGTGAGCTTTGATGCTTCATCTATTTTCCACTCATGACTGAAAATTGCTATTGGTGTGAACGATTTAACCTGTTTGGCATTACGCATCACTCCATTTTGATAACCCCAGTTAGCGTTATAGTTGTTGTTGCCATAACCCTTACCTGGAATACGTACAAAGAAGAAGTTGTCTTTCGGTGTCAAATCATATGCCTCTTGTGTCGAACCTGCTTGTTGTCCACGATTGGTTGGAGCTCCCATAATGGTCAAAGACAATGAATGTTTGTCATTGATACGTTTCTCTGCCGCAGCAGCAAATGCCCATGCATCATAAAACGTACCTGCAACATAACCCTCTTTTGCCCAACGATATGAGCCAGACACTGCAAATGCCCAACCATTATTCATTAAGCCTGTGGCATACGTAACCATAGTACGAGTTGTATATGTACGGTTAGATGCTACCTGACTAACTTTGAAACCTTTACGCACAGCAGAAGCACGCGCATTGATATTTACTGCTCCACCTACGTTACCAAACGAGAAGCCATTTGCCTCGGTAGCATTCACTGTCTCTTTAGTACGAACCATATCGTTCAAACCTCCAATTTGGCTATATGTGAACCATCCACGTTCGGCATCATTCATCAATATACCATTCAAATAAGTTTGATTATATTTACCATCCAATCCACGCATACGGAATCGCATTGACGAAAACTGATAACCTGCATTCGAAGTAAATACATCGCCTTGTGATGACAACAAACCACTCACATTTTGCGATGAACCCTCAGCATCCAACTCCTCTTCCGAGATTGTTAGCATCATGTCCTCCTCTACTGCCGATTGTGCGTTTAGCGTAAGATAAATATCTCCAACATCTGTTTTGCCTTGTTGAACATTAATGATACGTTGATAATTGATAATTCCTTGTCCAGAAAACACTAATACATCAGAACCAACATTTTGCGACAACAATTCAAAAGAACCATCTTCGCTTGTAAATACTTGCTGATTAGTTGAACCTAAAGTAACCGAAACGCCCTCAATTGGCAGTTCGTCGTTTTTCAACTTAACCTTACCGACAATGACATTCTGAGCCATAAGCCCAAAACTTAAAACCATCGCCAAGATAAACAAACCAATTTTTTTCATATTATATAGATTAAATTATTTATTCTACTCCCTACTCCTTACTCCCTAGTATTATGCAAATCCATATCTGCTCCATCTGTATAATCGCCTTGCAATGTTGGCAATGCAATATGATAACGAGCTGCGAGAATACGTATCACAATTACCGAAACAGCTGTGATTATCTGTGTTGTAACCGGTGTAAACCCTATTCGCAAACAAACCCAATAGATACAACCTCCCAATACACATGCGATAGCATACAACTCCGAACGAAACACAAGTGGTACTTCGTTAATCAACGTGTCGCGCAACATACCACCTGCAGCACCTGTGAGCGAACCCATGATGATAGCCACCCACATTGGTTGGTCGAATGCCAACGATTTTTCTACCCCTACAACAGTGAACAAACCTAAACCAATGGCGTCAAAAATAAAGATTGTATTATTTAGATGTACTAAATATTTCTTAAACAATACAACAAAAAAGAGCGAGAATATCGTAACAATTAGATAAAACCCATTCTGCATCCAAAATGGTGTTGTTCCGAGCATTACGTCACGCAACGTACCACCTCCAACAGCTGTAACCATACCTACTACAATTGCGCCAAACCAGTCAAATTTCTTAGCACTCGCCAAACGAATACCCGAAATTGCAAACGCAAACGTACCGATAAAATCAATTACCGTAATAAATTCAATACTTTTAAACCAATCTAACATAAATAAATTAAAAGTTGAAATGTGAAAGTTGAAATATAAAATTTGAATAAATCTCAAAAATAATTCAACTTTAGTTCTTAATATAATTCTTAATTCTTAATTCTCAATTCTCAATTCCTCACTCCTCACTCCTCACTCCCACAAGTCTATCATATCTCGCACCAAACGGACGATAATAAACCATCACATCATAACGATTTCGACTTTGCCAAAAACTTCCCTCTGTCTGCATCACACTCAATTCATTTCTATTTTTGGCTTTTATAGCATACACATAATTATATCCCCCTTGTTTCAACAACAACGAACGCACATAGCACTTCTCTGATGCATCATATATCATCTCACTATCTTCGTTAGCAATATTGTGTATCAAATCGCCCACAAGATACATACGTCCCTCTAAATATGGCACTTCTGCAGGATAATAAAAATGCACCCACATATAATCTGCCTCCGTATCTGGATAATCATTCTTTTGTAAATTAACAACATAACCGCCATGCACATCCATTGCATACGCCTCTTGATCATTTGCACGAGATGCATCCGCCTCAAGCACAACTTGATACATATCTTGGTCAAACTCAATATGATTTATCCCTGCTCCATAGGTATATCTACTCGAAAAATCTATACTCCGATACTGATTACCCCCTTCGAATATCAACTCTTCTCTATTTTCATAACGCAACTTACTCCCATTCAAATAAGTTGGACGAGTTAAATATACCATATTATCCAACCTATTATTTTGACGAACCATAACAATAAAATCTTGCATCAAATCACTCGCCCCTACTCCATCTACCATCACATCCAATGCCACAGCTTGATACCTTCCATTCAATTCTTTCATTGTCCTTCCATCAACCTCTACATTTATACCAACCAATGGTTCTACAACCGAAAAACATGCAGTAGCTACAACTCCGTGCCTAAAATCACCATCTCGAGCAATCTTTACCACATAATTACCCGACAACTTCAATTGTACATCATCATTTGGAAAGCTAACCTTATAATGCATATAATTAACAGTCGTATTGACCGAATAGTCATATGTATCAATTACACTACCATCAAAGCCATCTAAATACTCCATCGAAGCCAAATCTGTCTCATTCCAATAAGCATCACAATGGATAATCTTGTAATAAAAATTCGATACTTCATAACTCAATTCATCAAACGAAATTTCAACTTCATCTTCTGAACCCAATTCAATAATTGGCATTTTCAACTGTTCGCCATTTGGCAAAACTTGTAGAGTCTTAATATTTTCATCATAAATTTGCGTACAATACTGCACTGCAAAAGCACTTTTCGCAGCAAAAATAATACACAAAACAAGCAATAATCGTCTCATAACAACTATTGTAAAATCAAATTTATACTAATTATCAACTCTTTATTATAAAAAGTAACACAAAACGCCAAATCAATGCAAAGTTAGTAAAAAATATTCAAAACTCATAGTTCATAAATCACATTTTTTTTATTAATCACTTTTTATCCCTTTCTAAGCCTAAATATCAGCAAATTATAATATAATTTCAAAAAGTAAAAGCAAAAACATTTGCTAAATAATAATATTTTTGTAACTTTGCACTTCAAATAACATTGTAATGTACTACAATCACTAAACTCTAAACACTATACAATTATGTCAAAAGTATTGATTATCGGAGCTGGTGGCGTTGGCACCGTAGTTGCTCACAAAGTTGCTCAAAACACTGACGTGTTCACTGAAATCATGTTGGCAAGCCGCACTAAAAGCAAATGCGATCGCATTGCCGAAGACATCCTCAAACGCTACAACGTTAAAATCCAAACTGCACAAGTCGATGCCGACAACGTAGAAGACCTCGTTGCCCTCTTCAAAAGCTTCGGCCCTAAAATCGTTATCAACGTAGCTCTCCCTTATCAAGACTTAACTATTATGGAGGCTTGTCTTCAAGCTGGTTGCAACTATCTCGATACTGCTAACTACGAGCCTAAAGACGAAGCTCACTTCGAATACTCTTGGCAATGGGCTTATCACGATCGCTTCAAAGAAGCTGGCCTCTGTGCTATCCTCGGTTGCGGTTTCGACCCAGGTTGCTCGGCTGTTTACACTGCCTATGCTGCTAAACACCACTTCGACGAAATGCACTACCTCGACATCGTCGACTGCAACGCTGGCGACCACCACAAAGCTTTCGCTACTAACTTCAACCCTGAAATCAATATCCGCGAAATCACTCAAAACGGACGCTACTGGCAAGACGGACAATGGGTTACTACTGGTCCACTCGAATTCCACCAACCTATCACATACCCAGAAATCGGCCCTCGCGAATCATACCTCCTCTACCACGAAGAACTCGAGTCGCTCGTTAAAAACTTCCCAACTATCAAACGCGCTCGTTTCTGGATGACTTTCGGTCAAGAATACCTCACTCACCTTCGCGTGATTCAAAACATCGGTATGGCTCGCATCGACGAAATCGACTATAACGGACAAAAAATCGTTCCTCTCCAATTCCTCAAAGCTGTGCTCCCTGCACCTGAAGAACTTGGCGAAAACTACACTGGCTACACATCTATCGGTTGCCGCATCCGTGGTATCAAAGACGGAAAACCTCGCACTTACTACATCTACAACAACTGCTCTCACCAAGAGGCTTATCGCGAAACTGGCACTCAAGGCGTTAGCTACACAACAGGTGTTCCAGCAATGACTGGTGCTTATATGTTCCTCACTGGCGAATGGACTGGTGCTGGCGTATTCAACGTAGAAGAATTTAACCCAGACCCATTCCTCAAAAAAGTAGCCGAAAGTGGTCTCCCTTGGCACGAAGTAATCGACGGCGACCTCGAACTCTAATCAACAAAAATACCGTCCGACAAGTCCAAATATTCCAAAAACTCCCGGTATAGCAACGCGGTCCGATCAATCCGGAATTTCCGTCAAAATCGACACCGACCCGTCGGACCAAAATACAATAAAAAAATCCGTTTCTCCCCCCTACGAGAAACGGATTTTTTATTACCCACCTCACCCTCTCTCCCCCAAAAAACACACACTCACAGTGTGTATTCTTTCGCCAAAACCTCAAGCAAGGTGCAAGCAAACTGCAAGCAAGGAAACAGTCAAAAACCGACACACACTCACAGTGTGTATTCCCCTCCCCAAAAAAAATCCCCTCCACCTCTTGTCCATATCAAATAAATATCGTACCTTTGCACCCGACTCGAATGGTGGTGTCCGGTAACGCCTCTTTCAGGCTACCGTGGCTGAGATTATACACATTGCACCAGTACAGATAATGCTGACGCTGGAAGTTTGGAGTATATTTGACGTAAATTATCCATTCATTGATAATTTACGTTTAATTTTTACGATAATTTACGTTTATAACCCAAAAACGATAAATTTCGTTCACACAAAAAAGATACAAATCACACGTATCACATACCACTATTTAGAGCGAATAGTAATCTAAAAAATCAGTGGTATGAATCAACAAAAATCCTATCCAATTGTCCTATCAATTGCTGGCTCCGACTCTTCTGGTGGGGCCGGAATTCAAGCCGACCTCAAAACTTTTTCCTCTCTTGGTGTCTATGGTGCAACTGCCATAACAGCCATCACTGCGCAAAATACTCAAGGTGTTCACGCGCAATTTGCTCTTCCCCCTCAACTTGTCTACGACCAAATCGTTGCCGTCATCAACGACCTTCGCCCCTCTTTCATCAAGATTGGCATGCTCGCCAATGCCGAAATTGTTCTCACTGTGGCTGAGACGCTTAGCCTCTATTCTACCCCTATCATTCTCGACCCTGTCATTGTTTCAACTACCGGTCATCGACTTCTCTCTATCGATGCACAAGACATTCTAAAAGAGAAACTTCTCCCCTTATCAACCCTCCTCACGCCTAACATCCCCGAAATGCAGGCGCTAACTTCCATGCCTCTCTCCTCTTTCGAAGAAAAAGAACGTGCCGCACAATATCTTATGCACTGCGGTGCTAAAGCCGTTCTCCTCAAAGGTGGTCACGAAGAGGGCAACATCAAAACCGACATCCTATTCACCCAATCGGCAAACGGCATACAATCAACTCTCTTTTCTGCCGACACCATTCCCACACAAAACACTCACGGCACTGGCTGCACTCTCTCCTCTGCCATCGCTGCCTTCATGGCTCGTGGCTTATGCCTCAACGATGCCATCACCGAAGCTAAAAAATACATTACCAATGCCATAACCGCTGGAGCCAACATCAAAATCGGACATGGCTCTGGTCCCGTCAATCATGGCTTTAACCCCCTAAAAATGAAAATCAATAATTAATTTAAATCCGAATGGTAATTCTCAATTCTCAACTCTCAATTCTCAATTCAAAATGAATAACCTAAAACTCCAATTCATCACTCACTACACCGACCGCTACTCCTATATCGACTCTGCTCGCATTGCGCTCGAAGGTGGTTGCCGTTGGATACAACTTCGAATGAAAGATGCCGACGACTCACTACTCGAACAAACTGCCCTCGTAGTGCAACAATTGTGTCGTGCCTACAACGCCACGTTCATCATCGACGACAATGTCGGTCTTGCAAAAAAAATCAAAGCCGACGGTGTGCATCTCGGCAAAAACGATATGCCTATTGCCGAAGCTCGCAAAATACTTGGCTCTGAATTCATTATAGGTGCTACAATCAACTCTTTCGACGATGTTCTTCATCACCTACAAGGCTCTACACCCGACTATTTCGGATGTGGTCCATTCCGCTTTACATCTACTAAGAAAAACCTTGCTCCTATCCTCGGCTACGATGGCTACAAACTCATACTCAAGCAAATGCACGACAACAACATCCACATTCCGCTCGTCGCTATAGGGGGTATTCGCAAGTCCGACATCCCTCAATTGCTACAAAATGGCGTCAACGGCATTGCCCTCAGTGGCTCTATCCTCAATGCCGAAAATCCAATCCTCGAAATGCAAGAAATCATCAATACCATTAACCAATATTAATAGAAAAAACTATGAAATCCGACCTCAAAATTTCTTACCCTGGCTCTCAAAAGGTGTACCTGAATGGTAATATACACCCGAGCGTAAAAGTTGGCATGCGTATGGTAACGCAATTGCCTACTATCTCAATCAAAGATGGCGAACGCATCGAAACTCCTAATCCATCTATTTACATCTACGACACATCGGACCCTTATGGCGACAACGACACTATTATCGACCTCGAAAAAGGTTTACCTCATCTACGTAAAGCATGGATCGACGAGCGCAATACCCTCGATGCCAACAATGTATCTCAGATGTATTATGCCAAGAAGGGCATCATCACTCCCGAAATGGAGTATGTAGCCATCCGCGAAAATATGAATTGCCAATCGCTTGGCATCAACACTCACATCACGCCCGAATTTGTATGCAAAGAGGTTGCCGAGGGCAGAGCTGTCATCCCTGCCAACATCAATCACCCTGAGGCTGAACCTATGATTATTGG
>JAZLDO010000102.1:0-24954 GCA_045614825.1 Candidatus Aphodosoma sp.
AGATGATGTCTTTGAGGACGAGGTCGGGGCGGGCAACGGCACTCTCCCAGAAGTCATTGGCTCCGTCGGTGAGGGTGCGGCGATAGAAGGCATATACCCTACCCTCGCGAGCTGAGCGAAAGAGGCTGTGGCGAGAGTCCATCTGAAAGAGAGCTTCGAGGGTGGAGGTTGGGGCATTGAGCCAGATGTCGGCATCGTGGAAGTGACTCAACACGGTCTCGAAATTGAGAGGCAACGAGGCAGAAGTAGATTGGTCGTTGGCATAGAGATAGTCGGCTCCGGCATCGGCAAAGAGGCGCCCCATATAAGATGCTCCACTTGGCATGTACCATGTACCTTTGAAATTGCCTCCCGCCATGACTGTTGGTTTATATTGGGCGGATTGGGCAATTTGGGCAGTTTGGATGTAATCCTTCTCAATTTGAGAGAAAATAGAGTCGGCAAGAGCTTCCTTGTCAAAAAATGCCGCCACAAATTTGATCCACTCGGCACGTGCAAGAAGCGAGGATTCAGTCCATTCGTTATTAAAAACAAGACTTACACCACTCTGCTGCAGGCGTTTGGCTTGTTCATCGTGCTGATTGTAGGATGCAGCGAAATAGACATCTGGCTTTAAATGCATGAGTTGCTCAAGATTGACGTTGTGGGCGTCGCCGAGCGATTGGATTTTGCCACAGGCATGGCGAGCACGGATGGTGTCATTATAAATAAGGTGCGGTGTGCAGGATCCTTTGATGGTAGATAGTTCGCCTAAGAGGTTGAGAAATTCGACATGCGTGGTACTTGAGATAGCAATATTTTCAGTAGGAAGAACGACTTTGATGCCATTAGTAGGAGTTTCGATAGAGTTGTCGGCAACGAGGAAATAGGTTTGCTGGATCTCGCCATCGTTCCAAGGGTTGTAAACTACGACAGTTTTATAATTGTCGGTATAGAAAATATCGAATCCCTTGGCATATTGGATAGCCATTTTTTCGGTTGAGGCTAGGATTAATGTTTCGTTTTTTGCTTTATTGACGCAAGCGCAGAGCGATAGAATAGTTAGAATATAGAGTAAATGTTTCATAAGAGAAATTTTCTGCAAAGGTACAAAAAAAGTAGAATTCGACAAAGGAGAAAATTATGTTATAGAGAAAAAAGGAGTGAACAAAATAAAGTTATGAACGGTAGATATATCAACCTTGACTATATGAAATTTGAAATTTTGCTAAGTGAAGTTTTTTTTGTAAATTTGCACTATGAAAGCAAAGGTAATAATCGACACAAATATACCATATATACGTGGCAGTTTTGATAAAGAGGCAGATGTTGAATACCTTATGGCAAAGGAGATAACGCCGCAGAAGGTGGAATCAGCCGATATTCTTATCATCCGAACACGCACTCAATGTAATGCAGATTTATTAGAGACCTCAAACGTAAAATTTATTGCCACAGCCACTATTGGCACCGACCATATTGACAGCGATTATTGCGAAGCACATAATATTGCGTGGACTAATGCACCAGGCTGCAATGCAGAATCAGTAGCCCAATGGGTTGGTTCGGCACTTGCGGTATGGGCAAAAAAGCACAACACTTCACTCATAGGCAAGACAATAGGCATTGTAGGGCATGGCCATGTGGGCAAACGCGTAGAGCGATTGGCACGGAAATTGGGGATGAGGGTTTTACTCAATGATCCCCTACTTGCATTAGAAGATCCTGATAGATATGTTGATTTAGATACTATTGCCACAAAGTGTGATGTAATAACATTCCACACGCCACTGACTAGAACGGGTAGATTTGCGACATACCATTTGGCAGATGAGGATTTTTTTGAGACAATAAAAATGAGGGCTAAGAAACATACCCCTCCCCCTTACAGGACCTCCCCTAATTTAGGGGAGGAGTGTGAACTAAAATGGCAATCTTCACCAGTAACAAATCCTAAAGACAAGATCTCCCATAACTTAGAAGAAAAATGTGATAATTTACTCATAATAAATGCTGCGCGAGGAGGGATTGTGGATGAGGAGGCACTATTGAGAAGTAGATGTGAATGGGCGATAGATTGCTGGGAGGGTGAGCCGGAGACAAATAACGAACTGCGCAATAACGCACTGATTGCTACGCCACATATTGCGGGCTATTCGGCTGATGGAAAATTGAATGCATCGCAACAGGTAATATGGGCAGTGAGCGAGTTTTTGGGTATCACACCTGGCGAGATAGAAGGTCTGCCCGAATGGGAAACAACAGATGCAGAAGGTGATGAATTGAGAAATTTGTTATTGAAAAACTACGATATAATAAAAGATAGCGAATCCCTAAAAGCTGAACCCGAACGTTTTGAGTGGTTCAGAAATAATTACCCTATTAGAAGAGAATTGAAAATCTAAAATCATGTTCTCTTGTCTTTATGTCGAAATAAAAGACAGGATGACAGGAATAACCTCCCCACAAATTACACAAATAATCACTAATTAATTTGTAAAATTTGTGAGATTTGTGGGCAAATAAAAAATCATGTTCTCTTGTCTTCATGTCTAAAAAAGAATTACTATGGAATTAAAAGATATACAAGCTGTAAAACAAAGATTTGGAATTATAGGTTTATCGCCTGCGTTGAATCGTGCGATTGACACTGCAGTACAGGTAGCGAATACTGATTTGTCGGTGTTGATTCAAGGTGAAAGTGGTGTTGGTAAGGAGAATTTTCCTCAAATCATACATCAATACAGCGCACGCAAACACAATAAATACATAGCAGTCAACTGTGGCGCAATACCCGAAGGCACTATTGACGCAGAATTATTTGGACATGAGAAAGGATCTTTTACTAGTGCTACGTCTGATCGCAAAGGTTACTTCGAAGAGGCCAATGGAGGCACAATCTTCCTTGATGAAGTAGGCGAATTACCACTTCAGACACAAGTTAAATTATTGCGGGTGTTGGAATCAGGAGAATTTATGCGCGTAGGGTCGTCGAAAGTACAGAAAACCAATGTGCGCGTAGTGGCTGCGACCAACGTCAATATGCTTCAAGCCATTGCCGATGGTCGTTTCAGAGAGGATCTCTACTATCGTCTCAATGCCGTGCCAATCCACATTCCACCGTTGCGCGATCGCAAAGAGGATATTCCTTTGTTATTCCGTCGCTTCGCTGCCGACTTTGCCGAAAAATACAAAATGCCAGTAGTAAAACTCACTCCAGAGGCACAAAATATGTTGGTCAACTACTATTGGCGAGGCAATATACGTCAGCTCAAAAACGTGACAGAACAGATTTCGGTCATCGAACAAGAGCGCGAAATCGACGGTTCTACTCTACTAAACTACTTGCCTCAACAACACGAAAGCACATTACCTACTCTCTTTGGTCAACAACAAAAGTACGAAGGTAAGTCGTTTGCCAACGAACGCGAAATACTCTATCAAGTGCTATTCGACATGAAAAAAGATATGGATGACATGAAAAAGGTTATCACAGAACTCATGGCAAATCGTCGTACCGAGCCTCAAACACACCCTATTCACACAGAACAAACAACATACTACCCTACTGCACCGCACAATCCTGATGGATTCAATATCGTACATACACCAACACATCAACAACATATTATAGATGCCGACACTGCAGTCGAAGACACCGAGGAGTATGTCGAAGAATCACTCTCACTGACCGATGCCGAACGCGATATGATTATCCGTGCATTGGAAAAATACAATGGCAATCGCCGCCGCGCAGCCGAAGAACTCAACATTTCGCAACGCACACTCTATCGTCGAATCAAAGAATACGGACTTGAATAATGAAACGCCTCATAACTCTTGCAATACTAACAATCATACTTGCAGCATCATGCACAATATCATATAAATTCAATGGTGCGAGTATCGACTATTCGAAGGTGAAAAGCATCACAATTGCCGAATTTCCAAATAATGCGGCATTGGTATATCCACCTCTAACCTCAAAATTCAATGATGAACTAAACAATATTTATGCCTCACAAACTCGTTTGAATATTGTGAAAGCAGGTGGCGATCTTGATATTTCTGGAGCAATCACAGGTTACAACCTCGTGCCACTCTCGGTTGGTGCCAACGCATTGGCTGCCGAAAACCGTCTAACACTTACTGTTAAAGTTCATTTTATAAACAATGTAACTGGAGAAGAAACTGACAACAATTATTCAGCCAACCGCACATTCCCAAGTTCAAGCACACTCAACGACGTGCAAGATGCCCTCATCGACGAAATGATTGAAGAGATTATCGACCAAATATTCAATGGTACTGTAGCAAACTGGTGATACTCACAGATATTATACATGAATAGAACGGATATAAATAAATATTTAACTAATCCGGAGCTTGTAACTGAAGTTTCGAGCGAGGAGTTGCGTCGCTTGGTGGAAACGTATCCCTACTGCGAAGCTCTACGTTGGATATATCTACGTGCTCTATACGTAGCTGACGATGCAATGTTTGATGAAGAATTGATGCTCCATGGCATGCACATTTCCAATCGTCGCCTCTTTTACAACTACCTCACTACAAATAACACCCAAATAAACGAAACAAAAACAAACAAAGAACAAACAAACATAGAAATAGACAACACTCCTAATTCCTCACTCCTAATTCCTCATTTATCAACCCCCGACTACTTTGCCTTAGAACAAAATCAAACACAGAAGCAATCGCTTCAACAACTTGCTGCTCAATTGAAAACGGCACGACTTGCAAGACAAAAACAGGCACAAGATACGAGACTCAAGACACAAGATACAGATGAAAGAGAACTAGTTACAGAGAACAGATTACAGATTACAAAAGAAAGAGTAGTATCTGTCGAAGAGCCACAAAAAACGGAATACGAGGCAAGGAAATTGATTAAAGAACAAAAATATTTAGAGGCAATTGAAATTTTAAGGGCAATAAGTTTGAATAATCCAAAAAAAAGTGCTAACTTTGCACTCCAAATAAAATTCCTTGAAACAATAATAAATAATCATAATAAAAAACAGTAAAAAATGTATTCACTACTTACAATTTTAATTGTTATTCTTGCTATCATTTTGATTCTTATCGTATTGGTACAGAATTCAAAAGGTGGTGGTCTTGCAGCTAACTTTGCTTCAACAAACCAAATCATGGGTGTACGCAAAACAACCGATTTCCTCGAAAAAACAACTTGGACTCTTATCGGTGTTATCGTGTTCTTCTGCGTTTTGGCTACAGCATTCCACAAAACTGATGCTCCTACTACTACATCAGAAATCGCTGACCAAGTAGAAATGCCAGTTCAAGCTCCTGCAGGTTTCGACGATGTAGCAGTTGAACTCCCTGCTGAAGTTGCAACAGAAGAAGCTACAGCAACTGAAGAATAATCAATTTCGAAAAAAAATAAAAAGGATGGACTTTAAAAGTTCATCCTTTTTATTTTAATATATACATAAAATAAATCTTATTCTCTATAACTGCACAAGCATACCTTCAGCTACAGCTTTAGCAACATCTTCCCCTTTAAGAATTGTTGCAAGTTGAAGTGCAAATTCAATAGTACAACCAGGACCACGCGATGTAACTATATTACCTGACACCATTACACGCTCTTTTGACACAAATGCTTCATCCAATTGGTCTTCAAAACCAGGATAGCATACAGCTTGTCGATTACGCAAAAAATGCATTTTTCCCAATATCGATGGAGCTGCACAAATAGCTGCAATCCAACGCCCTTTTTTATTTTGTTCACGAAGTAGAGTTGCTAAACCTTCATGTGCTCCAAGATTCAATGTGCCAGGCATACCTCCTGGAAGAATAAGCATTTCGGCATTAGTGCAATCAATTTCATCAAACATTTTATCTGCCTCAATACGCACACCATGAGCACCTTCAACTAAACGATTAGCCATTACCGACACCGTTGTAAGTTCAACCTCTGCACGACGCAAAACATCAATTGTTGCCACAGCTTCTACCTCTTCGAAGCCTGTACCTAAAAATAAATAAACCATAATTTAGATATTAGATATAAGATATAAGATATAAGATATGAGATATAAGACACAGAATGTGAGATATAAGACCATTTGCCTCAAGCCTCAGATCTAATGTCTCTTATCTTTTTTAGTTTAATCTAAAATTATAAGTAATTGTACCTATTGCAACGCCACCACCTGTCGAGAATTTATTTTTCTTAGCAGCTTCTACTGCGGCATTACGCATAGTTTCGTTTGTAATATTAGTTCCTTTTGTTGAAATTGCCGCAGAAACAACATTTCCCGAAGCATCTACTCGTATTTCAACGACAATAGTTCCTTCTTCGTTACCTGGATAAGAAGGTTGAGCCAATTTACCTAATAAGTTACGACCATTAAGTGACCAAGAGTGACCACCTTGCGAACCTTGACCAGCTGGATTACCTTGTTGTGTTTCACCTTTAGTCTGTCCTTGACCTTTACCCATATTTTGGAACGCAGAACCTGCAAGATTACTTGCTTGATTACGCTTAGCCTCTTGCTCAGCCTTTATACGAGCCTCTTCTTCTGCTTTTTCGCGAGCAATACGTTCTTGCTCTGCTTTTTCACGAGCTATACGCTCCTCTTCAGCACGACGACGAGCCTCTTCTTCTGCCTCTTTGCGTTTTTTCTCTGCTTCCAATGCCACAGATGGATCTTCTTGAGTCATCAAATCCTCTTCTGTAGGAGTAGAGACCTCTGGCGCTGCAGGTGGAGGAGTAGGTGTTGGCACAGGAGCTGCTTCTAGTGCAGGTGTAGGATTAGGCATACTCTCTCCAAAACCTTCATCTGCATACCCTAACGATATAATAACACCCTCGTCCATCTCATTTTTGTGAGCAGTCATTCCACAGAACAACAATATCAACAAAATAATGATACAAATTATGGTTGTTGCAATACCCGATTGTATTTCTGATTTTTTTAATTGCATTATTCCTTAACTTTTGTAGCTATCACCAATTTAAGGCGATTCTCATTAGCTATATCAAGTATTTTCACTATTTCACGATAAGGCACCAATTCATCTGCATGCAATGCTACATATGTAGTAGAATCTACCGCATGTACTGTTTGAAGATATGGTTCAATCTCCTCAAAATGTACTTGACGAGGTTTAGAGCCATTATCAGCAATACTATATTCACCTTCTGCCGTAATACCTATTTTCACAATATTTGCCTTAGTTGCAGTCTTTGCCGAACTTTGAGGCAAATTCACTTTCATATCATTTGGAGCCGACATTGTCGATGCTATCATAAAAAACAATAGCAACAAAAAGATAATGTCAGTCATCGATGACATCGAAAATGACGAATCTATTTTATTTGATTTCTTTAAAGCCATAAACTCAAGTTGAAAGTTGAAAGCTAAGAGTTGAGAATTATAAAAACTATAGAAACTATAACAACTATAGATTATAACTCTAACTTATAACCTTTTAATTATTTTCCAGCTGCAGGTTCATTCAACAAATCGAGGAATTCCATACTGCGCATTTCAAGACGACGCATCACTTCATTCACACGCCCCACAAGATAGTTATATGCAAAATAAGCACAAACGCCAACAATAAGACCAGCTACTGTAGTAACCATTGCTGTATATATACCACCTGACAATTGACTAAGATTGATAGTGTTACCACCAGCTTGTTCCATTTCAAAGAAAGCCTTAACCATACCCATCACAGTACCCAAGAAACCTAACATAGGAGCACCTCCCGAAATTGTAGCCAACAACGAAAGTCCTTTTTCAAGTTTTGCCACTTCGATATTACCTACATTTTCAATAGCCACCAACACATCCGACATTGGACGACCAAGACGCGAAATGCCTTTCTCAATCATACGTGCCGATGGTGATTTTGTGTCACGACAAAGTTTCAATGCAGCATCAAGTTTACCATCATAAATATAATCTTTAATACGATTCATAAACGTAGCATCCTCTTTCGAAGCCTGACGTGTAACAATCAAACGCTCAATAAAAATATAAATAGCCAAAATAAGCATCAACGCAAGCGGAATCATAATCCAACCGCCTTTAAGGCACATTGCAAAAAAGTTAAGTTTTGCAGGCTCTTCAACCATTGGAGCCATTGCATTTAACGTGTCGGTAGCCATAGACGCCACCATTTGTGTTTCTTGTAAAAGTAACATAATTTTATAAATGAGAAGTTAAGAATGAGAAGTTAAGATTTTTTTACCCCTCTCATTCGTTTATTATTTAATTAAATAACGAAATTTTTATAACTTTATTTCAAACAATCTAAATATCTTTTGATTGTCTCTTCCAAACCAAGATAAAGCGCATCACAAATCAAAGCGTGACCAATTGAAACCTCATCAAGATAAGGTACACACTCATGAAAATAAGCTAAATTATGCAAATCAAGATCATGACCAGCATTTATACCCAATCCCATTTCATGAGCCACCACCGCAGCATGCACATATGGCGCCACAGCAGCCTCTCTATCTTTATGATATTGAGCTGCGTATGGTTCAGTATAAAGTTCTATACGATCAGCTCCCGTACGTGCTGCAGCCTTAATATTTTCGATATCAGTACCCACAAATATCGATACACGAATACCTTGCGACTTAAACAAATCAACCAAAACCTTCAAATGATCAAAATTCGCAATACAATCCCAACCTGCATTCGAAGTTAACACTCCTGGCGCATCTGGAACCAACGTAACCTGTGCTGGCTTCACTCTACTCACCAAATCAATAAATCTCTCATCAGGATTACCTTCTATATTAAATTCTGTTGTCAAAACTGGCTTCAAATCCAAAACATCTTGCCCTGTAATATGTCGTTCATCTGGACGTGGATGTACAGTAATACCCTGAGCACCAAATCTCTCACAATCTAACGCTACTTTCAACACATCAGGATTATTTCCCCCACGAGCATTACGTATCGTTGCTATTTTATTTACATTTACACTTAGTTGTGTCATAGTTTTTATATATCAAATTTTATTTGTAACTTTGCGCTAAAGAGTTTTTCTCAAATTGGCTACAAAAGTACAAAAAAAAATCCACACTACAAAATACAATATAAACAACTTTTAATATTTAAATTTCAAAGTTCAAAATAGACTAAATATGCAAATACTAATATTCGGCAATAAATACAAATTAAAGTTCATTGACTTGGTTAAAGAGTTGTTTTTCAAACTTAAAAATCAAGGAGCAACCCTATTGTTCGACAAAGATTTTGCAGACCAAATCAAAGAATCAGGACTACTTGACATCTCCTCATTCGACACATTCGACGACAATTTCTCAGGCGACATTGCAATCAGTCTTGGTGGCGATGGCACCCTTCTCACAACAGCCAATCGCATAGGCAATCGCCAAATCCCAATTCTAGGCATCAACCTCGGTCGTCTTGGTTTCCTCACAGATGTGCAAGCTCACGAATTGAACAACCTCTACGAGATAATTATCAACCATAAATACAAAATCGAAGACCGCATGGTACTTCGTGCTGAAATTTGTTATTCTCACCCTGTCTTAGAAAAAGTTTCCGAAGACCAAAGAGATAATTCCTCACTAACAGAGTTTTCTCTCAACGAAATAGCAGTTCTAAAGCAAGATCTCTCGTCTATGATTTCCATCGACGTCACACTCAACGGAGAACCTTTACATACTTATCAAGCCGATGGTCTATTAGTAGCTACCCCCACAGGTTCAACTGCCTACTCCCTCAGCGTAGGAGGCCCAATCATGATGCCCGAAAACCACAACCTCATCATTGCACCCGTTGCATCTCATTCGCTTAACGTACGTCCTCTCATCATACCTGACGATTGGCGCATAGACCTAAAAGTAGCCTCTCGTAGCCACTCATTCCTCGCATCAATCGACGGACGAAGCATCACAATGCCCGACTCAACCACAATTTCCATATCTAAAGCTAACTATACTATCCGAATAATTCGCCTCGAAAACCACTCCTTCCTCAATACACTCAAAACAAAACTTATGTGGGGGGCAGATATACGCAGTTAAACCAATACACACTCTCATTGTGTATTTGGTCCTAAAAAAATCAAAAATTTAAAGATAGGATGGAGATACCTTCAAGCAAGGTGCAAACAACCCTAAAAACACACACTCTCATTGTGTATCCAAAATAAATTATATCTAAAAAACTACAATATGAAAATAATCTACATGGGAACCCCCGACTTTGCCGTAGAGCCACTACGCCGCTTAGTCGAAGCAGGCAAAAATATCGTTGCCGTTGTAACAATGCCCGACAAACCTGCTGGTCGTGGCCACAAAATCCAATTCTCTCCAGTCAAAGAATACGCACTCAGTGTCAATCTACCAATTCTTCAACCCGTAAATCTCAAAGCCCCTGAATTCATAGAAGAACTCCGCTCATATCAAGCCGACTTACAAATCGTCGTAGCCTTCCGCATGCTACCCGAAATAGTATGGAATATGCCACCTCTCGGCACATTCAATCTCCACGCCTCTCTCCTACCACAATACCGTGGAGCTGCTCCAATCAACTGGGCTGTCATCAATGGCGAAACAGAGACTGGCATCACTACATTCTTCCTACAACACGAAATCGACACTGGCAACATCATCATGCAAGAAAAAATCACCATTGCCCCTGACGACAATGCCGGCATAGTCCATGATAAACTAATGATGCTCGGAGCCGACCTCGTACTTAAAACTGTCAACCAAATCGAATCTGGCAACATAGCGTCAATCCCACAACCCGATGGCGAACTCAAAGCTGCACCAAAAATATTCAAAGACACCTGCCAAATCAACTTCAACACCACAGCCGAAGCAGTGCGCAATCTCGTTCGTGGTCTAGCCCCATACCCTGCTGCATGGCTCGAACTTACCGACCCAACGGGTAATACCACCAATATGAAAATCTACGAAGTCAGCAAAGAACTCTGCACCCCATCTCACCCCGCAGGCACACTCGTCTGCGACGGTAAAAAAGTCCTCAAAGTTGCAGTCCAAGACGGCTACATCCACCTCGACCAAGTGCAACTCGCAGGCAAAAAACGCATGCCTGCAGCCGACCTCATGCGTGGCACCGACCTCACACAATACACTATAAAATAAACACAAAATTTAATAACATAAAATAAACAAGGATTACTAATTTCCCATCAGTAATCCTCGTTTATTTTGTATAAAAGCAAAACTTAGTGTGTTTCTTCTAAGATTTTTTTTGCCATATCAAGAATAGTAGTATCATCCAATTGTACCATACCACCGTCAGGACCTGGTTCGATGTGAACACCACAGCCAGAACCATCTTTATAGTTGTGACCACCGAAATAATTACGTACTGTTTCTACTGAAAGACCTAATTCGTCGGCAATACGTTGCATTGAACCATCTGGCAATGAATCTTTGATACGACGCAATTCGTTAAATGTGATTGTTTTAGTCATAATAAATAAGTATTAGAGATTAGTATTAAGTTTAATTTTTTGATGTTGTAAATGTAAGACTTTTTTTTTATACCACCAAATAATTTTACAACTTTTTTTCAAAACATGCTATAAAACATAAAAAAAATAGAGGTTAGAGGTTAAAGTTTAGAGTTTTCTTAAATATAACATATACAACCACCCCCACTAATATACCTATTAAGGCTCCACAAAAAACATCTCCTACGTAATGCACTCCAAGATAGACACGAGAATAGGCTGTAAAAAACGCCCATAATGAGAGTAAAATTGTATATATTTTATTACGAAATATTAATGCTGTAAAGGTAACAAATGTAGCGGCATTGGCAGCATGCGAAGAAACAAAGCCATATCGTCCACCACGATAACCATTAACAGTGTGAATCAAATCGGCTAGTTCAGGATTATGAGTTGGACGAAGACGTGCAACTAATGGTTTTAACAGAGACGAAGATATTTGATCTGCCAATAAAATACACAAGGCCATACCAGCCACAACATACAACGAACGAACACCCCACTTACGCCACATCCATACAAGCAAAACAAGAATGGCAGGTATCCATGTCCATGTTTGCGTATAGATATAGAAAAAGTTGTCAAAGAATGAACTATGACAACTATTTATTGCTAATGTAATAACCTTATCTAACTCAAGTAAAAACATTATATTTTTTCTATTGTTGAAGATTGAAGCCAACCTACATTGCCATCAGCAAGTCGCACTTCCGACCAAGTAGAGAGCGTTGAAAGTACATTAACTTTAGTGCCTTCGTGAATTACAAACACCTCTGTTCCACTATCGTCAGGACTACTTTTTACAGAAACAGCACCAGCAAGAACTATAGCCTCAGGATTGTTTTCTATATGATTTTTCACTTGAAAAGCATAAACCATTGCAATGATAGAAAACAATAACAAGAAAAATGCAGAGAAAAATGCAGTTTTACGCAACCAAACTTTACGACCAAATAAATATAGCAAAACTAAAACAAGCATTACTATAAAGGCTATTATACTTGTATATGCCCATTGATTAGATGTCAATAAACGTCCTAAAGCCTCTGACCATTCAGACATAAAGAACTTTTCGAGTGGTTCTATTTTATCAGTTTTCATCTTGTTTACAAACTCAAGATTGAACTTTATATCCTCATTAGTAGGGTCAATACGCAATGCACGTTCATAATTGAGGATAGCCAAACCTATTTGATTAGACTTGTAAAGAGCATTGGCATAATTATAATACAATTCAGCAGACTCCCCATATTGGAACATTTCGGCGTACATATCCGCTGCCTCAGCATATTGTTTAGCAGCATACAATTCTTCAGCTTTTTTCCATTCAGTTTCAATAGTTGTTTGTGATTGTACAAAACTAAATACACAAAGCAGATTGAGTAATATAAGTGATATTTTTTTCATCGTTTTATTGTCGATTCTAAAGTTGATATAAGTTTTTCAGTTGACTCAAATGTATGACGCATTGCCGACTCTTTGTTTCCAATAGGAGCATAACGTTCAAACTCACAATCATTAAGCAATTTAAGAAACTCTTGAACAACCTCTTCTTCAACTCCACGTTGTGATAATCGGAGAGAAATATTATCTTTATTCAATTCGCTAACCGGAATTGAAAGTTTATCTGACAAATACCCCCACAATGCTTTTAATATCTCGTCGTAGAAAGTACCTTTATTGGCTGCTTTATATTCACGCTCTGCGATTTTCAGACGACGACGCGCTACTTTGTTTGCTTTCTTGTTTCGCATCAAAGCAACATTGGCATTATCGCGCGCTTGCTTACGAAATACAATAATCAAACAAACAGTAATAGCCAAAGAGATGACATAAAACAACCAGAAAAGCATCGTACCCGCAACCATACGCTCAGCAGGTTTGACATTAGGATTAGATGTAGTTATATAACGGATGTCTGTCGCTAATACCTCTACTTTTTCTTGCCCTGTAAAATTACTAACCACAGGCGTATTAGAAACAGTTTGGACTCCTTTATTTACTCGAATATTGATAGTCTCAGTTGAGAGAGTTTTATAAGAATCAGAAGCAACATCGAAATAACTAATTGTCAATGCAGGAATAACAAAATCACCATCGTGACGAGGAATCACAAGGTATTCTATAGTTTTAGAGCCAGAAAGGCCAATTGCTGCAGTAGAAAAATTATTTGTAGCTTTAGGTTCGTATGCTTCAAAATCTTGTGGAAATTGCAATGTTGGATTCTTTAACATTTTCAAATTACCAGAACCTTGCAATTTAAGAGTAATAGTAATAGGCTGATTTGCTTCTACTTCTGTTGCCGAAACTTTAGTCGAAAGAGATAGCTTACCTACTACACCTGAAAAATCGGCAGGTTTAGGTTGAGGCAATGGTTCAACTGTAAGATTAACCTTTGATGTCGTTACTGTTTTTGCAACCTCTTGATAAGTATCGAAGAAATCGTCAAAGAAACTACGTGGACGTTGTTGTGCTGAACGCACACGAACAATCACATCACACGACATTGGCTCGATTGTAACTTTACCTGTCTCTTGTGGGAACAAAAGCACTTTACGCAAATCGTAAGTATAATAATTTACCCCTTCATAATTATCGGGTTGCATTGTGCGATCTTTTGGCAACTCAATCTCTTGCACCAAAAAGCCTTTAAAATCAGGGAATTTAGGTGATTGTATATTAGTTACATCAACACGAGCATATAGTTTATAAGTAAGAAGCAAAGCCTCTTGCTCTTTTACTTTTGTACGAGAAATAATAGGACGAATAAAGAGATTTTCAGATGTAATAGATTGAGATTGACGAATTTGTCCTGACTGTGAATTGGCTTGTTGTTGCGATTGTGAAGTTTTGTCTTCTGGCAATACTTTTATATTGAGAACATTAGAGTAATATTTCTCTTTTTTTACAACAATAGTAGCAGGTTGGATTTGATAATCCCCCTCTTTTTCAGGCAACAAAGTATAGGTATAACGGACCTCTTTAGATGTACGAATATCGCCATTGATTATTTGAGTGCTACTACTTGTAGAGGTATATGGACCTGCGATAATTTCAAAACCTTTAACGTCAGGCAAACGTAGATCCTTACCATTTTCATTAACAGAAAAAACTAATTGAAATGGCTGTCCTACAATCACACGTTGCGGAGCAGAGGCTGTGAACTGAACTTCATCAGCACCTTTACAATGCACAATGCATAACGCACAATGCATAATTAATAATAAAAATATCTTTTTTATATTCATGATTACCAATCTTTTTCGACGCGGTAGCGTTTTGCTTTTTGAGCTTGCTGTTCTTTTACCTTTTCTTGTGTCTGTTTTTCGTCTTCTTGTAGAGCTTGAAGGATTTGTTCGGCATTTTCTTTAGACATGCCTTGCTCTTGTGGCTGAGGCTGTTGTTGTTCCTGTTGCTCTTGTTGTTGTTCTTGCTGATTTTGTTGCTGTTGCTCCTCTTGCTTTTGTTCTTCTTGTTTTTGATCTTGCTGCTGATTTTGTTGTTGTTGCTGCTGTTGTTGTTTCAAGTGCTTAGCATAAGCAAGATTATAACGCGTATCATGATCTTCAGGATTATGACGCAACGCCTCCTTATAAGCATCTATTGCTTCATCTATTTTCTGAGCATTCAACAAAGCATTACCCTTATTATGATTTGCAGCTGCAATACGCTTTGAATCAGAACCAGCTAAAGCTGCAGCTTTCGTAAATTGCTCAGCAGCATCTTCATATTTCTCTTGGCGATAAAGAGCATCTCCAAGATTAAAGTTAGCAGAAAAACTTGAATTATTTTGTTCCAATCCCTTACGATACTCTACTTCGGACTCGACAAACTTTTCTTTCACATAATGCTTGTTACCTGCATTAACATTACGGCTCTCTTTTTGAGCAAACAATGATAACATTGGTAACGACAACAATATCAAAAATATATATCTACTCATTACTTAAAACCACTTATATTTATTCAATTGTTTATTCTGACGATTCAAGATAAAGAATTCTATAACAAGGATAAAGAATGCTATCCACGCAAATATATAGAATTTATCGGCATAATCAGCAAAGGCTGTTGTTTGAATTTCTCCTTTTTGAATTTGAGATAATTGCTTAGAAATAGTGCGAAGTGCGATATTAGAATTATCGGCACGAACATAAACACCATCGCCAGCCTGAGCAATTTGTTGCCCCATTTGCTCATTGAGTTTAGTAACAACAACGTTACCCTCTTTGTCTTTCCAAAACGACATTGTGCCTTGCACAGGGATCGGAGCCCCTTGTGGCGAACCAAAACCAACTACATTGACCATAATACCCTTTTCACGAGCCAATTTTGCAGCAGCAATAGCATCATCTTCGTGGTTCTCACCATCGGTAAGCAATATGATAGTACGCCCTTTATCTTTATTTTCTTCACCAAAAGACTTGATTGCTAAATCAATAGCTGTACCCACTGCAGTACCTGGATTAGCTACAGATTTGGTAGTTATATTAGAGAGAAACATTTTGGCGGAAACACCATCGGCAGTAATAGGTAACTGAACAAATGCATCTCCCGCAAAAACAATCAAACCTACTTTGTTATCAGGCATTTGGTCAATAAGTTTAGAGAGCATCATTTTGGCATTCTCGAGACGCGAAGGAGCTACATCGGTAGCTAACATAGAGTTAGATACGTCGAGCACAATCATTACTTCAATGCCTGTAGTTTGCTTTTTCTCTAATTTTGAACCTATCTGAGGACGAGCCAAAGCAAATATCAACAAAGTCAATACAACCACAAGCATATAAAACTTAACCTGTGGACGAATGTAAGAAACGTTAGGCATGAGTTCACGCAATAGTTGAGGATTACCAAAACGTTTAAGTTTACGGCGTTGGATATAAACACCATAAACAAAAATGGCAATCAAAGCTATCTCAACAATAAAAAGCCAAAATATATGTGGATTTGCAAAACGCATAATATCAAGTTGAGAGTTGAGAATGAAGAATTAAGAATTAAGAATTACTTATTATCTATAATCTGTAATCTGTTATTTTATGGCAAACGACGTAATAATGTGTTGCGAATCAATATTTCTGCTACGAGCAATAATAATGCAGTGAGTAGATATGGGAAAAATTCTTCGTTGCGTTTTTTGTATTCGCGTACTTGAAGTTTTGTTTTTTCCATTTGGTCGATTTCGGCATAAATAGCACCAAGTGAGGCATTATCTGTTGCGCGAAAGAAACTACCTCCTGTCATTTGAGCGATTTGCTGAAGTACTTCTTCATCGATTTCAACAGGTACATTTTGATATTGAATACCAAAAGGTGTTTGGAAAGGATAAGGGGCCATACCATGCTTACCTACTGCAATAGTATAAACTCTGACTCCAAACTTTTTAGCAATTTCAGCAGCTGTAAGCGGAGCTATATCGCCACGATTGTTTGAACCATCAGTAAGCAGAATTATCACTTTTGATTTTGCTTGACTATCTTTAATACGATTAACTGCATTTGCAAGTCCAAGACCAATAGCTGTGCCATCCTCGATAATACCTGACTGTATAGAATTTAGAAGGTTAATAAGTACTGCATGATCGGTTGTAAGCGGACATTGAGTGAAACTTTCGCCAGCAAAAACAACCAAACCAATATTGTCATCTGGACGATCAGCAATAAACTTAGTTGCCACCTCTTTAGCTGCCTCTAAACGATTAGGTTTCAAGTCTTCGGCTAACATTGAACCTGAAATATCGAGAGAGAGCATGATATCAATACCTTCAGTAGATTCGCTACGATAACTATTAGTTGATTGAGGACGTGCAATGGCTATGACAAGAAAAAACAAAGCCACACAGCGAAGAGCAAACACCAGATGAAAAAGATAGTGTTTGCGAGTTTTAGGCATTTTATGAAATGGCTCTGTTGATGATACTTGCAAACTTGCGTCTGATTGATATTGCTTGTAAACATACCAACCAATCATCGGCACCAACACCAATAAAAGCCATAAATATTCGGGATTATTGAAAAGCATAATACAAATTGAAAGTTGAAAATTGAAAGTTGAAAATCATCGCTCCCGACTCATTGCACCTTACTCCTTGTTCTCTATTATAACTTCTTTTGTTTGATCTACGAACTGTGACACTTGGTGGAAGGAGCGTTCGCACTCGTCAGGAAGAGGTTGCCATTTGGCAAATTTGACTAAATCGGCAAGTTGCAATACGTCTGACAAGAGTTTTATCTCTTCTTTTTTATCTCGAAGTTCTTTATTTTGACGGAATTGAGTCACCACTTCATCGGAAGTTTGCTCCATTGCATCAATTGAATAACGATTAGAAATATAACGGCGAAGAATTTCGGTCAATTCTGTATAATAAACTTTAAATTGTTGATATTGCCATAACTGTTTTTGACGCAAAGCCTCTAATTCTTCGTATGCTATTTCGTGAGCTTTACGAGGATCGACTGGTTCAATTTCTACCTCTTGTTCTTTGTTTTTACGAGACTTAAGATATTTATTTACTATATAAATAATTAACGCTAAAACTAATATTGCTAATAAGATATATCCTGCAATTGTAAGATAAAACATCCAATCAATCGGTGGATTATACACATCCTTAATATCGGTAATCGCTTGTTGAGTAGTATCAATTGGCATATCTACAATCTTGATTGATATTGGATTGGTAAGATATGTTTCTTCTCCTGCTTTCACCTCAAAACCAGGATGATAAACTAACGCTGAATCGAATGAAGTTACGATATAACTATTAGTTACTTGCAACATTGAATTTTCTAACAATACAGTATCAGGCTTTAAAGTAGAAACTAACTCTAAATCAGAAGTTACAGTATCAGAAAAAACAGGGAATTGCAAAGTATAATCCTGTGGTTGAACAGCTTGAATAGAGAGTTTTGCTTGTTCACCAATAAACATCTGCACCGAATCAATCGATGCAGAGACTGCAATTTGAGATTTTAAATCGAGGCATAATGCACACTGCACGATGCACAATATTATGACTAATATTTTTTTCATAATCAATTACGCATCTTGAATAGACGCATTAAGGCTTTAACATAATCTTCGCTTGCTTCCATTGATACACTATCTACGCCTGCTTTGCTTATCATTTGTTGGAATTTGAGTTTACGCTCATCCCAAATATTTTTGTACATCATACGCACTTTACGAGACGATGTATCAACCCAAAGTCGCTCACCTGTTTCGGCATCTTTCATTTTAATCAATCCTACATCAGGCAATTCGGCATCGCGACGATCGTAGATTTGAAATGCGACTAAGTCGTGTTTACGATTAGCGATTGTCAATACATCTTGTGAAAGTTTATCGTCTATAAAGTCACTTATAATGAAGGCTGTAGAACGTTTTTTGATAACATTAGTAAAGTAACGCAAAGCCATAGATATGTCGGTTGTTGAACTTTCAGGTTGAAAATCAATCAACTCGCGAATGATATAGAGAATGTGTTTACGTCCTTTTTGTGGAGGTATGAATTTTTCGATTTTATTGCTAAAAAATATCACACCGATTTTATCGTTATTTTGGATTGCAGAGAAAGCAAGTGTAGCGGCTAATTCGGTGATAACATCTTGCTTCATAGCTGATATTGTACCAAACTGACGCGATGCAGAAACGTCGATAAGAAGCATAACAGTGAGTTCACGTTCCTCTTCGAATACCTTTACAAAGGGTTTTCGAAAACGTGCTGTTACGTTCCAATCGATTGTTCGTATTTCATCGCCATACTGATATTCACGCACTTCGGAGAATGTCATACCTTTACCTTTGAAGGCTGTATGATATTCGCCTGCAAAGATATTGTTTGACAATCCGCGAGTTTTAATCTCAATACGGCGTACTTTTTTTAATAATTCACTTGTTTCCAATATGGTTGGTTTTGTTGATTATTTTTGGAATGAATACACACTGTGAGTGTGTGTCGTTTTTTGACCGTTTTCTACGGCACAGGTTGCTTGCACCTTGCTTGAGGGTTGGGTAAATGAATACACAACGAGAGTGTGTATTCGGAGGGATAAATTTACCGACTAAGGTACTTCGACTGCGTTGAGGATCTCGTTAATGATTTCTTCAGAAGTCATGTTGTTTGCTTCTGCTTCATAAGAGAGACCTATACGATGACGCAATACATCGTGACAGACAGCACGAACATCTTCAGGGATTACATAACCACGACGTTTGATGAATGCGTATGCACGAGCAGCTAAAGCGAGATTGATAGAAGCACGAGGAGAGCCTCCGAAAGAGATCATATTTTTCAATTCCTTCAATCCATACTCTTCAGGGAAACGTGTAGCATACACTAAATCAACGATATAACGTTCAATTTTTTCGTCCATATAAACTTCACGAACCACCTTGCGAGCTTCGATAATATCTTCGACTTTAAGAATTGGTTTTACTGTATTAAAACCACCTTTGAGGTGAGCTGAAACGATTTGACGCTCTTCGTCACGTTGAGGATAAGTGATAACGACTTTAAGCATAAAACGGTCGACTTGCGCCTCTGGAAGAGGATATGTACCCTCTTGTTCGATAGGGTTTTGAGTTGCAAGTACAAGGAATGGCTCTGGAAGGCGGAAAGTTTCTTCACCAATAGTCACTTGGTGCTCTTGCATTGCTTCAAGAAGCGCACTTTGAACTTTTGCAGGGGCACGGTTGATTTCGTCGGCAAGTACGAAATTAGCAAAAACTGGACCTTTCTTGATATCGAAGTTTTCGTTTTTTTGACTATAAATCATTGTACCTACAACATCGGCAGGCAACAAGTCAGGTGTAAACTGAATACGACTATAATCAGCATCGATAAGTTGAGCAAGTGTTTTAATTGCTAAAGTTTTAGCCAAACCTGGCACACCTTCGAGCAATACGTGCCCGTCAGACAACAAACCAATAAGCAAAGATTCGACAAGGTGTTTTTGTCCGACAATGGTTTGATTCATACCCATAACGAGGGCATCTACAAACGCACTCTGACGCTCTATGCGTTCATTTAATTCTCTAATATCAACGGTGTTAAAACTCATAATATATTTTTGTTTAATTTTTAGACAATATACTTAATTTGACTTGCAAAATTAACACTTTAACGCCAAATAATCAGTATTAAAGAAGTTAAAAAATGTTTGTTTTAGGTTTATTTAACAAGCATTTAGGATTATTGAGACTTTAAAGAAAATTTCACCTTCTTACATATACATCATGCAAATAACGTGCATATTCAATAGTCTCAGGATTAGTTGCATCAATCAATTCATCTGCAAGTTTAGGAATACGCAATTTTGTACCCACCTTGATTGCATTTGGATTCTTAACTATATCGCGATTTGCCTCATAAATATATACCCAATAGTCCTTATGTCCATACTGTTTAAGTGAAATCCAAGTGAGACGACTACCTTCGTTAAGCACCACGGTATCAATAAATTCTGTATATTCGCGCTTACGATTGAATATATCAGAGAATTGTTCTGAATATATTGGGGATGTTTTATCTACCTCATTTGCGTCTATTGAACTTTGAGGCTCAACAACCTCTATGTTATCCAACTCTAAGTCAGAATACAAAACAGAATCTTCTGCTTGAGGTATAATTTCTATAAGTTCTTCTTCTGTTGTTTCTTCTGCGGCTACAACTACAGTTGGAGTATCAATTTCTGTGCTTTCTGTTGGTACAAAGAAATCAATATTTTGATAAACCAACAAACCAATGATACCCAAAAATAAAATAATAGCTACCCAAATCCAACCTTTCGAGTGTTTACTATCAGATTTATAATCTTCTTTATTTATCGCATTTATAATATCTTGACCAGAAACAGAAGAAGGCTCTTGCAATTTAGGAGCTTCCTCTATAATTGGAGCATCAACGACAACCACTTGAGGCTCTTCAGGCTTAGGTTCTTCTTGTTTTTCTATCACGACCTCTTCTTCGTCAACAACTTGCTCAGTAACATTCGCTACCTCTTCAACAATTACAGTCTCTTCTATTTTCTCTTCCTCTATTTTTTCTTCAACCAAATCTTGAGTTAATCCACCTAACCCTTGTATATCTGCAAGAATATCTTTAAGTTCAAGAGCTTGTTCAGTCAATTTTTGCAATGGATCGTCTTGTTGTTGCGCCACCACTTGAGATTCTTCGACTGAATCTTTTTGGGAAGTAATATTTTGTATTTCGTCTTGATTTTCAACAACAACGTCCGCATCTAATTCGATAGTTTCGAGATGCGCCAAAGGTTCATTAACCTTGTCTTTTAATGAAACGTCAGGAGTAAAAGTAAGTTTATAGTGCCCCGCAATTTCAATCTCTTCGCCAGTATTTACATTCACACTCTTACGAGATTCTACTGGTATCAATTTAAATGTACCAAGCCCACTTATTTTCAATATTTTATCACGCAAAAGAGCCTCTTCAAATATAGATTGAAAAGCCTCAGCAAAAGCCATTTCGTCAGCTTTAGATATACCGAGTTGCTTACGAAATACTGATAATATATTTGAATTTGTAATTTTAACCATAATATCCTCTCCTATTTCACTTCTTTACACTTATTTTTCAATGCCGATGATGGTTTGAAATTCAACACCAATTTTGGAGGCACAAGCATACGTTTTTTTGATGATGGATTAACAATAATACGCTGCTCTTTTTGTTTAACTTCAAACGTACCTATAGACAACAAAGGCAACTCATCGGCGTCAGCCAATTGTTGCACTAATGTATCAACATAACCTTTTATCAATTCGGCAGAACGTTTTTGAGGCACCCCTAAACGTCGAGCCAACTCTATTTGAAACTCTTTATTATTCATAATACTTCTCCATAAAGGTCATACATATCTGATTCTGTAATTTTCACTTGATAAAAATCACCTATTTCCAACTGTTTATTTTTAATAATCAACACTTCTCCATCTACATCAGGTGAATCATATTCTGTGCGTCCTACATAAAAATCATCTTCTTCTCTATCAATTATCACTTTAAAAGTTTTCCCTACTTTCAGAGCATTTATCTCTTCTGAAATCTGCGCTTGAAGTTCCATCAAACTATCTACCCTTTCTTGCTTAATTTCAGCAGGAACATCATCATTATAGTTCAAATTAGAATAAGTACCCTCTTCGTCAGAATAAGCAAATGCACCCATACGCTCAAATCGCATATCACGAACAAAATGCATCAACTCATTGAAATCATCTTCTGTCTCACCTGGATGTCCAACAAGGAGTGTTGTGCGTAAATGTATTCCAGGCACCTCTTCACGCAAACGGCGTACAAAAGCATAAGTTTCCTCTTTTGTTACATTACGTCGCATAAGGGTCAACACATTATTAGAGATATGTTGTAAAGCTACATCCATATATGCACAAACATTTGGATTATTGCGCATTACCTCTAATACCTCATACGGGAATTGATTTGGATAGCCATAATGCAAACGAAGCCACTCTACGCCTGGAATATTAGCGAGCGTTTGCACTAATTCCGCTAATTTATTTGCTTTATACAAATCATAACCATAAAATGTTAAGTCTTGTGCAATAAGTTGAAATTCTTTTACACCTTTAGCTACCAACGCTTTAACCTCATCAACTATGGATTCGATTGTACGAGATTTATACTTACCTGTGATAATAGGAATTGCGCAATACGAACATGTACGATTACATCCTTCAGCTATTTTTATATAAGCATAATGTGCTGGGGTAGTTATAACACGTTGATTTTCTGTAGATATACTATCTTGAAATAGATCATTTGCCAAGTTAACCCAATCAAATTTACCGTAAAAAGCATCTACCTCTGGAATTTCAGTTTTCAACTCCTCACGATAACGCTCAGAAAGGCAACCCATCACAATAAGTTTACCAATTTTACGACGTTTTTTAGCTTGCGCCATAGAGAGTATCATTTCGATAGACTCCTCTTTTGCATCGCCAATAAAGCCACATGTATTGATAACAACGTATTGTCCTTTAACATCAGTAGAATCGTGAAATACATCGAAACCACGATTAGCAAATTGAGCCATCACTTGCTCTGAATCGACAAGATTCTTTGAACAACCAAGCGAAATTATATCTACCCTGTTATTAATCATAAGCTTATATTATTCACCAAATAAAGTTTCAACAAATGCTCGTTTATCAAATACTTGAAGATGTTCCATTCCCTCGCCAAGACCAATATAACGAACAGGAATTTTGAATTGATCAGAAATACCAAGCACCACACCACCTTTTGCTGTACCATCAAGTTTAGTAATAGCAAGAGATGTTACTTGTGTAGCTTTAGTAAATTGTTTTGCTTGTTCGAACGCATTTTGTCCAGTCGATCCATCGAGGACAAGCATAACATCATGAGGAGCATTAGGAATAACTTTTTGCATTACATTTTTAATTTTAGTAAGTTCGTTCATCAAGCCAACTTTATTATGCAAACGACCTGCTGTATCAATAATTACAACATCAGCGCCATTAGCTTTAGCTGAAGCAAGAGTATCGTATGCAACCGAAGCTGGATCAGAACCCATTTGTTGTTTAACAACAGGCACACCTACACGCTCGCCCCAAATAACCAATTGTTCAACGGCAGCAGCACGGAAAGTATCAGCTGCACCGAGATATACTTTCTTACCAGCTTTCTTAAATTGATAAGCAAGTTTACCTATAGTTGTAGTTTTACCAACACCGTTAACACCAACCACCATAATGACATATGGAGTCTCTGGCAATTCCGATTCAAACGACACTTGATCATCTGAATTATTTTCAGACAACAACTGACAAATTTCATCTTTAAGCACAAAATTTAATTCATCAGTACCCACATATTTATCACGAGCTACACGCTCTTGAATACGCTCTATGATACGCACAGTAGTCTCCACACCAACATCAGAAGTAACCAGCACCTCTTCAAGATTATCAAGTACGTCATCATCCACTTTATCCTTACCAACGACAGCACGTTTGATTTTATCAAAAAAGCCTTGTTTTGTTTTTTGGAGTCCATTATCTAATGTCTCCTTTTTTTCACGAGAAAAGAAATCAAAAAAGCCCATAGTTCGAGTTGAAATTTGAAAGTTTAAATTTGAAAGTTTAAATTTGAAAGTTATGAACAAGCAAAGTTACAAAAAAATATTGGGATTACATAATTTTCACAAATATATTTTACCACTTAATAGATTTACAACCGTGATTTTTACAAATTTACAAAAAAAGAGAGGTATGTGACATTACACATACCTCTACAATTATATATTTGTCCGCTAATTATTTTGCGAAATAGTCTTTAACTTTTTCGTTAAGAACGATTTCTTCAGCGAAGATGTACGCACCAGTTTTTGGTGATTTCACCATTTTGATAACTTTAGAGAATCCACGACCCTCACCTTTTTGCATAGAT
>JAZLDO010000103.1:0-14718 GCA_045614825.1 Candidatus Aphodosoma sp.
AGCTTCGATGAGTGTAGATTTAGGAACAAGACCTACGATTTCGGCACCTGTTACGCGCAAACCACGGTTAGCAGCACAACGGCATACTTCATCGAAAGCAACGTGGAGAGGAGTAGTTTTGATATCAGTGATGTTCATTGATACTTGAGCAATGCCATATTCGTCGATGAACCAACCAATTGCTTTAGTACCTTTGAGTGTACCTGGAATCATGATATCTTTGCCGTTTTCGTCTTTCATCACTTTACCTACTGGAGAACCTCCTTCGCGCATAGGACGACCTTTTTCGCGAACGTCAAATGCGATAGCATTAGCACGACGAGTAGATGTAGAGTTGAGGTTATAGTTAACTGCGATGAGGAAATCACGAGCACCTACTGCAGTAGCACCTGTGCGAGCTGTATTTTCGTCCCAAACAGTTGGACCAAAATCTGGGTTTTCTTCAGCTACACCAAAGCGTTGGCTAAGAGCTTCGTATTCACCTTTACGGCAAACTGCGAGGTTACGACGTGCAGGAGTGAAAGCAGCAGCTTCGTAAGCATATACAGGAACGCCAAGTTCGTCACCGATACGTTTACCGAGTTGACGAGCATATTCTGCGCACTCTTCAAGTGTTACACCAGCCACTGGAACAAGTGGACACACGTCAGTTGCACCCATACGTGGGTGAGCGCCATGGTGATTACGCATGTCGATAAGTTCTGCTGCTTTGCGAACTGCTTGGAATGCAGCTTCCATTACTTGTTCTGGTTCGCCTACGAAAGTAACAACAGTACGGTTAGTTGCTTCACCTGGATCAACATCAAGAAGTTTGATACCATCAATTTTTTCAATTACATCTGTAATTTGTTTGATTACAGCTAAATCGCGACCTTCTGAGAAATTAGGTACGCATTCGATAAGTTTTTTTTGCATGATTTATTAAAGGTTAAAGGTCAACGGTCTACAATCTATGGCTATCGGTTGACATTAATTAATTATTTATTTAGACATAATGACAGAAGAACATATTATTTTCTTTTTACATACGCTTCGCTATACCTGCGGTATATCTTAGCGAAAAAATGACAGACCTACCGGCATCAAAATATGTCATTTTTAGCAGAGATAAAAACTTTTGTTTTTAGCGATGCTTTTGTTCGAAAAAAATAAATATTTTGTCATTATGTCATTCTGTCTAAAAATCGTATTTCCTTTGACTGTTACCTGTCGACAAATTATTTATTTTTTATTCATTTCAATACGAGCGAGGAGCTCCATTGTACGGATTTTGTCTTTGTAAAGGTTGTTGGCATTGATTTTTTCGATGCTGAGTGCTGCATCCGAGTTGCCATCCCAACGACGACAAAGATACAATGAAGTGTAGATACGTCCGATTTGATATTGGCGGCTGAAACGGAGACCGAGAGCATAATCCTCACCGTATGAAGTGTTAGGCACTTTTACGCGACGAAGCATTGGAGTGTAGAATGCACGTGGTGCACCGAGACCATTGATGCGAAGTGCATTGTTGCGGCCATTGTCTGGCGTCCACTCTTTGTGGTCAATCAATCCAGGTGGAATTGGTTGCATATCGCCATTAGTCATTGTGTATGAGCCAACTACCATAGCGCAGTTTTGTTCGTAGAACGCATCGACGATAGTTTGGAGAGTGTTTTCGTCTTGATAAACATCGTCAGAGTCGAGTTGAACGGCAAATTTACCGCAAGTCGCATGGTCGACACCAGCATTCCAGCAACCACCGATACCGAGGTCAGTGCGCTCTGGCACGAGGTGAACTACACGATTGTCTTGTTCAGCATATTTGCGGATAATGTCCGAAGTGCCGTCAGTCGAATAGTTGTCGATGATGATGAGATTGAATGGGAATGTAGTTTTTTGAGCTAATACTGAGCGGATTGCATCTTCGATAGTACGAACACGGTTGCGCACTGGGATGATGACAGATGCTTCGTTAGCAAATTCGCCTTCGTCGAAATTTACCGACTCGAAGTTAGGAACAAGATAACCTCCGATAGCTTTCAAGTGGTCGGTACAAGCGAGTTCCATTTCGATTTGCACTTGACGATTTTTTGGGTCAACATAGTCAAATTGTTTTTCGCCACTCTTACGAGTATCAAGTTCGATTTCAGAATAGAGATATTCATTAATGCGAACGATAGTGTAGTGTTGGCTCACTTTGAGGCGGAGGTTATATATACCAGCGAATTGATATTCAGCAGTAGTTTCCTTAACCGCACGTTTCAATGCCTCTCCATTATAAAACAATACAGAACCAAAGTTGAAATCATCGCGAAGACTACCCACTTGATAATCGATAGTAGGAGCATTTTTACGTTCGCCATCAACGATTTGATAGTAGTCACTATAAATCATACCTACGCCTGCACCAGCTGCAAGGTTATAGAAACGCTCTATTCCATATTGACCGAATTCAAGAGTTGTGTATTTAGTGTAAATCAAAGAGAACTCAGCATCGCTATGTTCTGCGATTTTAGCCACTGTTGCAGAGCTATTAAGCGAATCTACAACTAAACATTTGCAACCTTCATACTCAATTGGCTCATTTGCCAAAAGATAGATGTCTGCCACTAATTCCGAAGCCTTAAGGCCTTCTACTGTAATTTTGATTTGTTCTACAGATTGAGCAGGAATAAAACAATTTATTTTTTTCATATTATAGATTTTTAGTAGCGAATAACGAGTAACAAGACCTACTCGCTCCGCTCGTTTTTAATTAGTTTTCGTTAAAAACTCTAGAATCTGTACCATAAATTCATCGCGCATCTCCTCGGTGAGCAATGTCTCAAATGGGAAACCACAAGTAACTACACGATAATCTTCTCCCGAATACGCCACCACTGCACTATTATTATTTTGCGAATAACGCATCACGGTATAAGCATTTTTACAAACAGGCACTATGGCATCAGGACTTTCTACCGCATAAATATCTTCATTGAGGTGTTGTTCAAATCGATATTCACCCTCAAATGTTGCATTATTAGGAGCATAAACTGCCTTTAATTCCCCATTTTGTGTTGCTCTATCAGCACGCCATTCCACCTTAAGCACATCCTTAACAAACTGTTTATCAGCCTTTGTTGCATTCACCGACAACCAATTGTCCGACGCAACGTATGCACCCGAAACAAACAACGCTCCGCCATTAGCAACATAACGGCGCAGTTCTCGTTGCAAATTTACAGAAAAAGTTCGGTATTTGCAACTATTTGTGTCATTACCCCACAATGTTTCTTTTTGTTCACCGAGTATAAGGTCTATTAATTTGTAATCAGCAACATCAACATCGCCACATTCAACAGCATCGCGCGAACATGACACAAAACTATAACCTGCTTTGACTATTGCTCTGCCGTGCACAAAAGGAAAATCGTGAGTATTACCTGCTACGAGCATCTGCTCATAGTCGCTATTGCTTTGTCCCCAACCCGAATCGTCATCCGAAATCCATGGTCGGCGTGAGTCGAAATCATGCTGACGTCCTACATATTGCAACTCTACCCCATCGCCTACTCCACGATCGAGCCACTCAGGAAAACCAGCATACGGAGCAGACTGAAAACCTTCTGGACCTGCCACACGGTCGAAACCATTGATAACTAGCACTTCGCCTTTAGCATTGCGAGCTGAATATGCCGACAATATTTCACTATCCATACTTGCTCCACCTTCGTTTACAGCCACCACCTTATAACTCATCATTTCATCAACGCCAATCGGTAATACTGCAATTGTATCATCAACCAAAATTCCATTATCCCAACCTTCACCATCACGTCGTGTATAAACGACATAACGTTCCGACACGGCTGTCGATTCAAGCGAATCAATAGTTGGTCGCCATGTAAGACGTACTTTATTGTCGCCAATTAATCGAAGTGCAAAACTATTGATTGGGAGCGGTGCTATTACATAATCTTCTCCATTTTGAGTGGCAATAAACTTAGTCATTGCCTTGTAAATGGCACGCGAAACTATGAATTTAAATCGTGGATCTAATCCATATCGCATATCCTCGAAATTTTGATGCGAAAGCAATTCGAGCAACATGGCGGGCACTTCTGGACGACGGCTCTCACTATACGAGCGATCCCACATCCAACGCTGTGTCCAACGCGGATTGGCTGTAGCACGAATATCACTCACTATTTGCATCATCGCAAAATCAGTAAAATCGCGCGACACAAAACGACTTTGCCCTGAAGGAAAATCATATTTATATTCATTCTCGTTGACATCAAAAGGAGTTGTATAAATACAAAGCGTACCTATAACTGTATCAAGTTTACATCCTGCATCAGAGTGAAATGCAAACGAAAGATCAAGTGGAATACCCAAACCTACCGAGTCAGGCGCATTCACCGAACCTTGATTAAGCCAATTAACCCATTGTGCACGACACGTATAATCATCGGTATAATCATTAAGCCCCTTAGTATAAGATATTACGCTATCAGGTGCACCTGCCCATTGAAGCCAATAGCGCGATGCCTCCCAAAATCGAGCACGTCCACTTGTTTCATACTCCTCTTTCTCGAAAATAGATATTTTGCGTTCACGATCTTTTTCATCTTCAAGACGTGCAATCTCCTCATCCGTTGCAGGACGACGAGCCACATTGCCCATTCCACCTCCAAAGCGCACTGCATCAGCCACCACTACACCTTTATGATCGCTTTCATTACTCAACACCACAGAGGCATGCTCTGCATCAGTCCCTTTGCGAAAATAAAACTGACCAAGATAAATCCATGTACCACCTCCCATTTGTTGATTGACACGATAAGTCGTTTCACCAGCAGAGTGACGCACCGTGTATTTTGCATCAGTAACTGAATTTTTTTCAGCTACGTATGCTATCGATACCCAATACCATCCATCTTCAGGAATTGTAGGCATCCAACAAACCGTAGCACTCTCTTTTTTATCGGTTTTCATCACCCCATACGTTCCTGCTTTAAAAGGATTCTCGTGTTCACGATAAACACTTTGAGTATGAGCGAATCCTGGTTTCTTCAATTGTGCATTGCGCATTGTGCATTGTGCATTATCATTATCTACAATCACCTCATTACATTGATAATCACGTTCACGAGGCATAAACACATTAGCTCCTGCACGTTCCAACATTGGCGCAAGATAAGGTATTACAAACGACAACGTAAACTTATCTTCCACCGTAGTAAATACCCTTGCACGTTGCCATTGCCAGCGGTCAGTACGTTGTTCATAATACCACCCGTGACTCTGCCAAAGGGCAATATTACGATCTTGAAGACCACTTTTTATATCATAACCCCTATCCTCATTGCGCACAAAAGGCACTGTTTCTGTATATTTAGTATTATAACGCGATTTATCAACATCTGCTTTCGCACGATAATAATTTGGTATCAAGTCTCGAATATTATTCTTTTTATGCACCACTAATTGCACTGCATAACCTTTATATTTTGGTGTAATTACTGCTTTCACAGCCTGCTCCATCGAATCTACCAACTCTGGACGGTAGTGCAATGAATTGAACATTTCGCCCAACTCAACTTTATAAGTACTACCCGAAATACGAACTCTATCAACTTTAAAATTACCCCAAACACGTGAATTACGAGCAAAATAAAGCAAAGTGTCCTCCACTTGTTGCTTATAATTCTGCGCCGAAAGCAACAAGATAGAGGACAAAAATAATAGTATGAAACTTGTTTTTTTCATTCCAAATTTAGATTAGAGGTTAAAGGTTAGAGGTTAAAATAATAGTCTCCAAACACTATAATCTTTAACCACTAACCTTTAACCCACAAAAACTTATAATCTGAGTTTCAATCCAGCAAAGATAGTATCGATACGGAAATTAAACACTGCATTCATTTCGCCTGCCATGCAAAGACCACATTCGTCGCAAATACCTTGACCCTCGCCGACACAACCCGAACGAGTACCATCAGGATAAATAAAGTTTGTTACCCAACAACGACGCTTGAAATTGTTATGTTTCATCAACTTCAAGCCCGACACCGAATTCATAATCGGATAACCCTTTTTCTTCATCTCTATAACTTTATCTATCACTTCAATGCGTTTCTGCTTGTCAAGAACCATCGCAGTTTCCGAACCTGGGAATGGAGTATAAAAATTGATAGATATCTTCTCGATCGCAGGATTGTTTTTTGCATATTCAATAGTTGGCACAACTGCCTCATAGTTATAAGCACTAACCACCATATTCACGCTCAAATGTTTATGACCGCAAGAGGCTATATTCTCTTCAAGACGCTTAAACGTACCTTTACCTCGAATATACTCATGATAATCACCCACACCATCAAGACTAACCCAAATACTATCTGCCTTACTTCCTTTGAATGGCAATTGTGCATTTGTCGTAATCGTAGCCGAGAAGAATCCCTCCTCTTTTGCCAAATCAATAAGGTCGTTGATACGATAATCACCATCGCGCCAAAGCATTACCTCTCCACCTTCAAAATCCACAAAACGCGAACCCAATGAGTGAGCATAACGCAATTGTTCACGCACCTGTTCGTATGTCATAATATTCGGATTCTCACGCGCATAAACAGCACAATGACGACATTTCAAATTACATTTATCACCGATAAACAACACTGTTTGCAATGGACGTTTTCTACCAAGCACTCTCGCACCAAAAAACCACCATGCTAAATAAAACAATTTTTTCATTTTGATTTATAAATTTTGTCTAACTAATCCTACTAGTCAGACTAGTCCGACCACTAAATTAAAAGATTGATAATACAATATTTACAATTACCAAGAAAAGACAGAAGAAAGTCACCAAATTACGAGCCATCAACCAACGGAACAAGAACCAATCCAATCCTGCTTTTTTATAATTCTCCCAATCGCCCATTGGTCCCATCCAAAATTTCAATGTCATATCTTCCTCTTCATCATAAACAAACTTGCGCACCGATTTCCAAAGAAACAATGCCATAGGCAAAAGTATCACCACCACAAGATAACCCCAATGAAAAAGTCCAAACGCTACACCACCAAAAACAAACACAAATGGCAACAACGAGAAAAGCGCCAAAGCTCCCAACTGATTCTTTTTAGAACCAAGCACACGCGCAAATGTCATCTTATCAGCCTTTTCATCTGCAATAATATCAAGCACCGAATGAGTATATACAATATTCGTAACCAACATACCTACAGCCACACTCAACACTACAACATTCCAGTCAAACACACCACAAACAGCATACTGCATACCAATCATCAATAATACACCAAACATAACACCTATCACCAATTCACCATAACCATGGTAACCCAATTTAAGCGGACCACCCGAATATGAAACCCCGAGCAAACCTCCAATTGCCATAATCAACGCAATTGGCCAGCCACGAAAATATAAAATCACAGCACCACAAACAATCGCAATCGACAAAAACACAATTATCGCATTACGCAATTCACCAACTGTTGCTTGTCCCGATGTCAAATAAGGATATTTATGCATACGCGCACGAAAACCCTCACCATTCAACGCCTCGCGCTTATCTGCCGAACCTACTTGATAATCAAAATAATCATCCGCAAGATTAAAACCCAAATGAGCACAAATAACACCCAACAATGCCACAATAGCCATCCACCAACTAAAACCATCGTGCATAGCACCCAAACTAATAGCAAACAATGCAGGCAATATGCTCTGTGGCAATGCAATAGTACGCGCATTATCAATCCAAAATCCAATTTTGTTCATAACAAAAATTCAGTTTAATAAAAATAATAATAAATAGTTTATATCTCTCTTATAAATGATTTTCAACAAAATAACCAAAATATACAACCAAACCCTCACCCTAACCTCTAGCATACTGCAAGCAACCTATGCCTTAGCAAACAGACATTCCCCTCATTTGTACATTTCATCTAAACACCTCTACTCCACCTCGTAAGGCCTAAAAACATACATCGGCGAAGGAATAGTCCTCTCAAGAGGCAAAAGCAATTCCAATGCAATACCCCTCTCCACCAAAGCATCATTCACAGTCTTAAACGCAATCTCAGGAGTATTATTCTCCTGACTAAGATGACAAAGAAACACATGCGACAAATATTCACTCGGATTATCAGCCAAAAATCTCGCCGTATGCTCATTACACATATGCCCCACATGCGAACGCACCCTCTGCTTCAAAGGATAAGGATAAGGCCCATTCTTCAACATATTATCATCATAATTCGCCTCAATAACCAAATAATTCGCACGAGCAATATGATCTGCCGCATCCTTCCCTATAAAACCAAGGTCTGTAGCAATCACAAAACGCTGATTCCCATAGTCAAACGAATAACCCACACAATCCGACGCATCATGCGAAACAGGAAAAGCCTGAATCGTAAAATCTCTAATAACAATATTATCTCCCTTCTTATACAACTTATGAGCCGAAACCAACTTCTCTGTAACACGATAATTACGATTTATACCCTTATGCATCTCTGCCGTAACATAAACCGGTATATGATACTTCTCTCCCAACACACCTACCGCCTTAATATGATCCGTATGGTCATGAGTAATAAAAATACCCCATATATTTTCAAACGAAAGACCATGCTCCTTCAATTCTCTTTTCACCGTACGCACTGCCACCCCAGCGTCTATCAAAAAACCATAACTCGCTGTGCCTATGTAGTAACAATTGCCACTACTACCACTTCCCATACTAAAAAAACGCAATCTATCCATTGAAATAAAAGAATTGAAAAAACATAAATTTAGAGAATACAAAATTGCCCTCTTCCAACCTACAAAGTTATAAAAAAAATATGAATTATGCAGTATAAAATACCAATTATTTTATTAAATAAAAAACGCCCACCAATCGTGAGCGTTTTTTATCATTCATAATACAACTTTATCACTTTCGACTTTCTCATCAAACCATCATTCGATGCATATTTCAATACATAAACCCTATTAGATGCCAACAGAGGCAATTCTACAACATTAGACAAAACAGGCACCGAAGTAATAAAATAACCATCCAAAGAATAGATAAATATACTATGATTTTCATCCACTACAGGCAAATAAACCACATACCTATCACCATCTTTTAACACATCCAACTTACGACTATCCACTCCAAAACCAGCCAAAGTAGTAACATCTATTTCATTAGAATAATCAGTTACATTTTCATAACGACCATACAAATCTTTGTCCGACGCCTTCACTCTATACTTATAATCCGTATTACTCAACAAACCTCCAACCAAACACTTCATACGATCACAATCCTCAGCAAAAACAACATTATCCTTCAACACAAAATTAGTATCCACACCTGCAACAGAATAAACCGATAATAAATACTCCGTAGCATCAAATACAGTATCCCAAACAGCAGTGAAAGTATAAGGAGAGACATCCTCCGCATCATACGCTATAGGTGGCACAACATAAACAGGACGTGGCGCACAACCTCGTAACGTTATCGGTTTCTCATAATTTTCAGCAGACAACAACAATGTCTCGGTTACATAATTCGAATAAGTATATACTTTCGGAGCATACTTAATCTCCACAGTCACATCAATCGTACTATCTGCATTAGGTTCAAACAACAAACTACCCACAAAATCATCTTCCGTATCAGCTTTTCGAATAGAATAATTAATAGATTTTAAACCTAAACTAACATTACCAACAACACTATCCCCTTTTATATTCAATCTCTTTATTTGTTCTTCACCTACAACAGCACTAAAAGACTGCAAATCATTACCATTAAATTTAATCACAGGCAAACAATTTAGATTTCCATATACAAAAGAAACAATATCGCTAGTTTTAACAATACCCGACAATGATTTATCCAAAACCGTACCATTACGCAATTTGAACTGATAAGTAGTTACTTTTTCACTGCCAGGAAATACATTTTTTTTAGGCTGTGTAATTTTTCCTGCAGCACGACATATTTCCACCCCCATAGCTCGAGGATCATTATTTACCGTATTGTAACTCCACTTCTTTTCACTATATACAATCCTAGTAATTAACAAACCCTCTGCAGGAACACCATCATTATTAATTTGACTACGATTTTCTATCATAAAAAACTCTTTAGGACTTGGTGCCCCACCATCCATATTATGAGGCTCTGTAGCCACTAAAAAAGCAGAATTACTAACAGATATTGGCTCTAGTTCAACAGCAATATCATTCATCAACTGCTTGGGAGTCAACCAACCAAGAAAAAATCTTTCATACGCAGAATACGTAGGTGGTATGCGTCCCGAGCTATTATACGACCCTTGATCCATAACATCCCACGAATCTAAAGTTTCATGACCAGAATAATTAGTATCATACAAATCAGGTAAAGACAACACATGTCCAAACTCATGAACAAAAGTTCCAATTCCACACATAAACGTCCCTGAAGCAGTTTTCAATTCAGACGTACAAGCATAATCTCCCAATCTAACACCATCAAATGAAACTTCAGACACTATATATGAACGATGAGGCCAGACCGTATTAACACCACCTCCCTCAGCTTGATTATGTCCTGCATAATAAACAAAAACATTATCAATATAGCCATCTCCATTTTCATCAAAATCATTAAAATCAATATCAGCATCAGCCGCAGCACAAGCATCTACAATCATATTTCCCGGACGCTTATCTTGATCATCACCACTTTTTTCACCATAAAATTTACGTTCATTAGGCAACGTATAAGGTCCAACAACAACAAATTCAGGATCAAAAACACCATTAGAAGCATTTCTAAAATAATCACGAGCCGAACCTTTAGCATCATTATCACTATAGTTCACCTTATTCAACAAATCAAAAAAATCTTGTTTTGCTGTAGATGAATGAAACTCCACATCACTATAATTAACCAAAATAACCAAACTCTTTGGAGAACCAGTCAAAGGATAACCCTTATTAGAAGATGCACGGCGTTGAGGAGCATATGTTTTAGTTGATCGATTTATTGTTATTACCTCTAAATCAGATTTAACAGTCTCAAACTTAGTCTTTTGCAAAGACGGAAAAAATTTTCCATTAGAATCTAATCCAGCATAAACCAATTTACTCGAATCATCAAACATAAGAAGATAACCATCCTCTGAAATCATATAACTAAAATTCTCATCCCCCCTTAAAAAATAACTAATCACAGAACCATCAGGTTGCTTATAAGACAACATCCCAGGATAAGCTTTAACTGCCCGGAGAGATGAAGAGGACAACACAAAACATAATAATAAATAAAATATCTTTTTCATAACAAACCTATTTTACTATACAACGGAGGGGCTTTACATAAAGCCCCTCTAAAACCACCACAAAATCAATAAATCAATTTACCTATTTTATTTATACTATTAACATCACCCGTTACCGAGTATTTAAGCAAATAAATACCATTTGTAAACAAATTAGTCAAAGAAACTCGCTCCGATATAGGTTTGATTGTATCAACTAAACGACCATCAACAGAATAAATATACAAAACACTATTATCCGTAGGTTGCTCACCTATATTAACAAAAACACCACCATCCAATGTATATTCAACCATCAATACACCTACCTCTTCGGCAATATTATCAACGCCAACATAACCTAACAATGAAACCCTCATCGGCTCAGAAAGAGGACTAATAGTTTCATTTTTATCAACCGCAACATTCAAATTCTTATCCGAAGCTTGTACTCTATAATAGTAATATCTATCATTTTTCAAATTTATCACTCTAAATCCAGAATTATAAGTTTCATAAGATTCAAAAACAAAATCTGGAGATACATAAGACTCTGCGACAAAATCATCAAGACACAAGCCTCCATTAGTCTCTTTCTGTTTTACATAATAAATTTTAAACTTACGACATTTATTATTACCTAATTCAAATGAAACCTCAGCCTTGCGTACAGAAGTATCAATAGCTTTCTTAAATACATTAACCCAAGAACCATTAACCAACCCATCTACATACAAATCTCCAATTGTATTACTTGAATGAATCCACATCGTCACCTTATCAATATCCAAGAAATACTCTTTTGACCACAATGTATCTGACGACGTTGTAAAATATACCGACTGAGGTGCTGATGACTTATAAAGTGTACTAACTCCATAAAAACTAGAAGTCCATCCTGCAGGCATATTCTTCTCGCTAAATGTATCAAATGTTTCTATATCTTGACTATTTGCCTCTGACATAGAATAAACAGATATATAATAACAAGTTGCCTTATCTTGTTCTACCCAATTTGCAGTAAAAGCATTTTCTTCAATATCAGTAGGAGCTAAAACTTCTGGTTTACGAACATTCAACGGCTTATTAGATTTTCCTGTTACCGAATAACAATTGGTATAATTATCCGATTTCACATACAAAACATCCTCTAATAATTCATCTGTCGTAATTTTTCTAGGTTCAAAAACAACATCAAATGTACATTCAAAAGTAGAGTCAGCATTAACATCCACAGTAATAGTCTGCGAATAACTATCACTACCTGAATTTCTCAATCTAAAATTATTACCAAGTTTAAATTCAAATTCAACCTTATCCCCTTCAATATCATGTCCTGTAAATTTCACTGTACGAGCTACTGACGATTTATACTCAGTCTCAAAGAAACTTATATCATCATATTTTTTCACATAAGGAGTAGAATCAGTCTCACCATAAACAAAAGAAATACGGCCACTATCCAATTGTGTAATCGCTGTCAATGGTTCTGGAAATTTATAACCATCTTTTGTTTCTATAAAACAAGTTGTAACTTTATCTAAACCTGGGAATGTATTATATGCCGGACTTCGTGTATCTGATGATGCACATACAATCTGCACACCCATATCATCGGCATTATTATTTGGAGTATTGTTAATCCAAGCTGATTTATTAAAATCAACATGTGTAACCAATAAGCCAACACCAGGCAATCCTACAGAATCCCAACCTATCTTTTGACGATTTTCTATCATAAAAAATTCGTTAGGACTAGGATTTGCACCATCCAAATTATGAGCCTCTTTTGACAAAATAAACGCCTCATTTGACTCTAATAATGGTTTAATCTCAAATTTTCCAAACTCAAGCACTTTGGGAGTTAACCAATCTAAAAAGAAACGCTCGTATGATGAATAAGATGGTGGAGTTTTTCCTCCATTGTTATACGGACCATTATCCATAGCATCCCAAGATCCAAGTGTTGGTGTATTATGACCATAATCTGTAACATAAAAGTCTGGCAATCCTAACACATGACCAAATTCATGACAAAAAGTTCCAATACCACACATTGTTGCTCCTTTGCTTCCTTTTAACTCTGAAGTACAAGCATAGTCACGCAAAAACACTCCATCAAAATTTTGACGTTTTATTATCATAGAACGATGTGGCCAAACTGAATTTTCAGGACCACCTTCAGCTTGATTATATCCAGCATAGTAAATAAAAACATTATCTACATATTCATTACCATCTGTATCATACTCCGAGAAATCAACATCATCATCAGCTAAAGTACAAGCATCAAGAATCATTTGAGATGCATAATTTTCATTTCTAACAGAACCAGAACCATAATCTTTACCATAATAACTCATCTCTTTAGGCAAAGTATATGGTCCAACAACTACAAAATTAGGCTTAAAAATATCATTTGAAGATGCTCTAAAAAAATCTCTTGCTGAACCTGTAGCTCCATTTTCAGCATATCCCTCTTCATTCAACAATGCAGTAAAATCTTCTTTTGGCGTTTCTGATGTAAATTTCACATCTTGAAAGTTAACCAAAATAACCAAACTTGTAGGTTCACCTTTTAAAGGATAACGCATAACTGGAGATTTTGTTTCCTCAACAACTCTTTGCTGTGCATTTTGACGAGCTTTTACAGAAATATTAGTTAATTGAGTTTGCAAATCAGAAACTTTTAACGCTCTCTTTAAATATTTATTTTCTTTTACAGTTCGATCTGATACATTAGAAACTTTAATTCCGATAGGAATAATTTCTAAATTATCACTTAATTCAGCATATTCAAAAACTCCATTTTCGTTAAGCGCAATCAAAAAACCATCTTCTGTAGTGGAAAAGCCAAAAGTCTCATCTCCACGAAGATAATAAGACAGTACACTTCCATCTGGCTGCACTTTAGTCAACAAACCAGGATAAGCAGGAACTGCATTTAGCAAAATTGCTGAAAATAAAAATAAAAAACCTAAAAATAATTTTTTCATAACTAATAGAAATAAGATTGATAACTTAATAATAGCTAACTATATTTTTTTGCAAAGATACTCAAAATAATTATATTATGCAAGAAATAAAAATATTTTATACAAAAAAAATAGGGATATGTATAAACATACCCCTATTTTATATAATATTAGACTATTTTATTATTTCATCATACATTTGATAGCAACGTTCAATGCACGATTAGCTAACATTTGTTTTTCAGAAACACGCCCTTTAAGAGTTGGCATACCTTTTTGAGCTGGAGCAGATTGTGGTTTAGTACCGAATGAAATAGTACGTTCATAATATGGTGCCATTTCAAATGGAACTTTGAAATTCAAGTTACCTGTTTCTTCATCAAGCTCTGTAGCAAAGCCCATTGCTGTGTTATCAAAGAATGCAAAA
>JAZLDO010000104.1:0-18777 GCA_045614825.1 Candidatus Aphodosoma sp.
CGTGATTTTTCGCCTGTAGAGATGGCGAAACGTAACTATATTTTTAATACAATTCGTTCGGTGTTTGCCAATTATGGCTTCAAGCAGATTGAGACTCCTTCGATGGAGAATCTTTCTACGTTGATGGGTAAATATGGCGAAGAGGGTGATAAATTGTTGTTCAAAGTGTTGAATTCGGGCGATTGGGCTGCTAAACTGTCGGACGAAGAGTTGTTGGCGAAAAACAGCATTAAACTCACTAATAAAGTGAGCGAGAAGGGCTTGCGCTATGACTTGACAGTGCCATTTGCGCGCTATGTAGTACAACATCGTGATGAGATAACATTCCCATTCAAACGTTTCCAAATCCAACCAGTGTGGCGTGCTGACCGTCCTCAAAAAGGTCGTTATCGCGAGTTTTTCCAATGCGATGCCGATGTGGTAGGCTCTGATTCGCTTGTCTATGAGGCAGAAATGATTGAGATGATTGACCAAGCATTCCAAAAATTTGGTATTGATGTAGTTATCAAATTGAACAACCGCAAAGTGTTGGCAGGCATTGCAGAGTGGGTTGGCGAGGCAGATCGAATTATCGACATCACTGTGGCAATCGACAAGATGGACAAAATCGGTCTCGACAAAGTGAACGAAGAGATGATGGCAAAAGGTATCCCAGCAGAAGCGGTTGAGAAATTGAAACCAGTGCTTTTGCTCGAAGGCTCGAACGAAGAGAAAGTGGCTCGTTTGCGTGAAGTGTTAGCAGAGAGTGCTACTGCACAAAAGGGTCTCGACGAATTGGAAGAGGTGCTAAGATATGTAGGCGAAAGCGACGTGAAATGTGGTGTAGAACTCGACTTGACATTGGCTCGTGGATTGAACTATTATACAGGTGCTATTCTTGAAGTTAAGGCTTTGGGCGTAGAGATGGGCTCAATTTCGGGTGGCGGTCGCTACGATAATTTGACTGGCATCTTTGGTCTCCCTGGAGTGTCGGGTGTAGGCTTCTCGTTTGGAGCCGACCGTATCTATGACGTGTTGACAATGCTCGACAAATTCCCTAAAGAGGCAACTGCAGGCACACGCGTGATATTCTTGGCATTCGACCAAAAAGGGTTAGACTATTGTCGTCCTTTAGTGCGTGAGGTGCGTCGTGCTGGCATTGCAGCTGAGATATATCCTGAAGTGGCGAAGATGAAAAAACAGATGACATACGCCGACAACAACCAAATTCCTTACGTAGCAATTGTAGGCGATTCGGAAATCGAGGCAGGCAAAGTGATGTTGAAAAATATGGTTTCGGGCGAGCAACAGTTGTTGACTGTTGCAGAGGTAATTGCATTGATTCGTGATTGATTTTTTTGACAAGAAGACAGGAGAACATGTTTTTTTTTGAACGTAAATTATCATAAATTTGTCATAAATTATTCATAAATTTTCATGAAATATAGACAATTAACAATAGAAGAACGAGAGCAATTGCAACATCAAGGATGTACTGCTGCGGATTGGACAAAAGTTGAAGTGGTTGATGGATTTAAACCTGAATATGTGCAAAATGTAGCATTTTCGGGAGAAGTCAGATTAGGACGTTTTGAGCGTGTTTTTGTTCAACCTGGAGGCTTTGAAGTGCATTCGGGGGTATATCATGCTCGTTTGCATAATGTTACTATTGGGGATGATTGCTATATTGATAGAATACACAATTATATTGCCAATTATGAAATTGGGGATAATGTGTTTATTGAAAATACTAATTTAATAGTTGTTGATGGCGAAACTTCGTTTGGTAATGGGGTACGAGTACCAGTGATGAATGAAGCAGGAGGGCGTGAAGTGCCTATTTATGATAACCTTTCGGCACATTTGGCGTATATATTGACATTGTATCGTCATGAGCGAGAGTTGATTATTGAGTTAGAGCGATTGATAGCTGATTATGTAGAAAAGCAAAAGAGTGAGGTTGGAAAGATAGGTGATAATGTGCGTATTGTGAATTGTGGTACAATTAAAAATGTACGTATTGGTGAATGTGCAACGTTGGGTGGAGTATCGAAATTAAAGAATGGTTCGATAAATTCTAATTGTTGCGCTCCTGTTCATATTGGTTCGGGGGTGAAGTGTAATGATTTTATCTTGTGCTCTGGGGTTGATATTACCGATTCGACATTGGTAAGTTGTTGTTTTGTGGGTCAAGGCACAGTGATGGGTAAACACTATTCAGCATTAGATTCGTTGTTTTTCTCTAATTGTCAAGGGTTTCATGGAGAGGCAACAGCGATATTTGCAGGACCATATACAGTGTCGCATCACAAATCAAGTTTGTTGATTGCAGGGATGTATTCGTTTTTGAATGCAGGCTCAGGATCGAATCAAAGTAATCACATGTATAAGTTAGGACCAATACATCAAGGCATGGCAGAGCGTGGTTCGAAGACAACAAGTGATTCGTATATATTGTGGCCAGCGCGTATTGGTGCGTTTACTTTGGTAATGGGTCGTCATACGAAACATTCCGATACAAGCGAATTGCCATTCTCGTATTTGATAGAGAATGCAACAGAGAGTTATTTGGTGCCAGGTGTGAATTTACGTTCGGTGGGTACGGTGCGAGATGCACAAAAATGGCCAAAACGTGATAACCGCAAAGATTTAGTCAAGATTGACCATATAAACTTTAACTTGCTCAGTCCTTATACAATACAGAAAATGTATCGAGCTGTAGCGTTGTTAAAGGGTATCCAGCAGATGGCTGGTGCAAATAATGAAATTTATTCTTATCAAAATTGCAGAATAAAGAATTCGAGTTTGGTGCGTGGAGTTGAGTTGTATGAAATGGCAATTACTAAATTTTTGGGTAACTCGCTCATTTCTCGTATAGGAAAAGAGCCTATAAAAACGGTTAAAGAATTGCGTGATAGATTGGTGCCAACATATACTATTGGGAGTGGTGAATGGCTTGATGTATCGGGACTTATTGCGCCACAAAGTGAAATTGATAGTTTAGTGAAAGAGATTGTTGCAAGTAGTTTGACTTTGAAAGAGATAGAGAAAAAATTTGCAGAGATGCATAAGAATTATTATGATTATGAATGGACTTGGGCATACGATAAGTTGTTGTATCATTTGGGTAAATCTATAGAGGAGATTGAAATAGATGATTTGATTGGTGTGATAGAAGCATGGAAAAAGGCGGTTGTTGCGCTTGATAAAAAGCTTTATAATGATGCTAAAAAAGAGTTTGACCTTAATTCAAAAACTGGATTTGGTGTTGATGGTGATGAATCTGTCAAAATAAAAGATTTTGAGTCAGTTCGTGGCAGTTTTGAGGAAAATCCGTTTGTGAAGGAGTGTTTGCAACATATTGAGCGTAAAACTAAATTGGGTAATGATACAATAGAATTGTTGAAAAATATATGTATTTGAAGCATCTGACTGGTTTGAACTATCGCAATTTGCGTGAGTGCGACTTGCGATTTTCCCCAAAATTCAATTGTTTTTTGGGGTCGAATGGTATGGGCAAGACCAATGTGTTGGATGCGATATACTATTTGTCGTTCACGAAAAGCCATTTGAATGCTGTTGATTCACAGTTGATTCATCACGATGAGGAGTTTTTTATGCTTCAGGGAGAGTATGAATTAGCGGGGCAGGATGAGGTGATTTCGGCAGCGGTGAAGCGCAGAGTGAAAAAGCAATTCAAGCGCAACAAGAAGGAGTATCAGCGTATGGCTGACCACATTGGGTTGATACCAGCTGTGTTGATTTCGCCATCGGACCAATATTTGATAGATGAGGGTAGTGATGAGCGCCGTAGATTTATGGATGTGGTTATCTCGCAGTATGATAAGCCTTATTTGATGTCGCTTATGCGGTATAATCAGGCGTTGCAGAGTAGGAATACATTGTTGAAACAAGACGAAATGCCAGATGCGACGATGCTCGAGATTTATGAGATGCAGATGGCGGCCGAGGCAGAGTATATCTATGCACGTCGCAAGGAGTTTATTGAAGGATTTACGCCAGTATTTGAGCGATTCTATTGTGCGATTGCTGGCGATTGTGAGAGGGTTGAGTTGCACTACAAGTCGCATTCAGAGCAGGGAGATTTGGCGCCGTTGTTGGCAGAGTGTCGTGTGCGCGACCATGCAATTGGCTACACTACTCGTGGTTCGCACAAGGATGATTTAGAGATGTTGCTCGATGGCTATCCGATAAAGCGCACAGGTTCGCAAGGGCAGAATAAGACCTATCTTGTTGCGTTGAAATTGGCTCAATATGTTTATTTGAAGCGAGTTACACAAGTGTCGCCTCTGTTGTTATTGGATGATATTTTCGATAGATTGGATGCACAGCGAGTGAAGAATATAGTCGATTTAGTGGCGTCAGACGAGTTCGGACAAGTGTTTATCACCGACACCAATCGCAACCACACCGACCAACTGATGGCACAGGTTGATAGCGAGGTGAAAATATTTAATGTTGAAAACGGAAATATAGTTTTAATTTGAACAAAAGTATATGTTTTTCAGACATAATGACATAAAGACAAATATAATTTTATAACCATATGCCTTGCTAAAAAACAAGTTTTTTATCTTGGCAAATGAATGACATATTAAAATACCCAATGGATATAGAAACGCTAATTAAAACGATTATTGATGCGGCTTATAGAGTTAGAAGTAGTTTTATGCCGGGTTATTTAGTCAATTTATGAAAATGCGTTAATAGTTGAATTAGAAGATTTAGGTTTAAAAGTACAATCACAAAAACCTTTATCTGTGACACATAAAAATAGGGTGATTGGTGAATTTAAAATAGATTTGTTGGTTGAAGATAGTGTTATTGTGGAAATAAAATCAGTCAATCAAATATCATCTGCTCATGAGATGCAGTTGGTTAATTATTTAACAATAACTAGTATTAATAATGGGCTTTTAATTAATTTTGGTAATCTTGAAAAATTAGAAGTTAAACGAAAATTTCGACTTTATAGGCCAAAGCAGACTATTTAATGCCGTTAGGTTTGTCATTCGTTCGCCAAGATATGCCATAGGCATAGCGAGGTGTATGTAAAAAGAAAAATATGTTTTTATGTCATTTTGTCCAAAAAAAATAATAATATGGCAATAGAAGTAACTGAAATTTATTGTGAGAATGCTATTTTGGTGGGGTTGATTACTCCACAACAAAAAGAGGCTAAAGCGCGTGAGTATATTGATGAGTTGGCGTTTTTGGCAGATACTGCAGGTGCGCATGTAGTTAAATGTTTCTTTCAGAAGATGGATTATCCTAACTCTCGCACATTTGTGGGTGAGGGTAAATTGATGGAGATACGCGAATTTATCAAAGAACGTGAGGAGAGCGAAGAACCTATCGGTATGGTGATTTTCGATGACGAACTCTCGCCTGTGCAATTGCGCAATATCGAACGCGAATTGCAGATAAAGATTCTCGACCGTACGAATCTTATTCTCGATATATTTGCGAAACGCGCTCAAACGGCATATGCTAAAACTCAAGTGGAGTTGGCTCAGTATCAATATCTTTTGCCACGATTGACACGTATGTGGACCCACTTGGAGCGTCAGCGTGGTGGTATCGGTATGCGTGGTCCGGGAGAAACGCAGATTGAGACCGACCGTCGTATAATCCTTGACAAAATATCGTTGCTCAAAAAGCACCTCGTGGCGATCGACAAACAGATGACTACACAACGCCAAAATCGCGGTAAGATGGTTCGCGTGGCATTGGTGGGTTATACCAATGTGGGCAAATCTACGATGATGAATCTCTTGTCGAAGAGTGATGTTTTTGCTGAGAATAAGTTGTTTGCTACGCTCGACACTACTGTGCGTAAGGTGATTATCGACAATCTTCCATTTTTGATGACCGATACAGTAGGGTTTATCCGTAAGTTGCCACACCACTTGATTGAGTCGTTTAAGAGTACATTGGACGAGGTGCGTGAGGCTGACCTTTTGGTGCATATCTTGGATATTTCGCATCCTAACTTCGAGGAGCACTATGAAGTGGTGAATAAGACTCTGCTTGATGTGTGTGAGGAGAAGAAACCTACGATTTTGGTGTTTAATAAGAAAGATGAATTTACGTATGTACCTAAAGATGAGGATGACCTATCGCCAATGAAGCGCGAAAACTATAGTCTCGACGACTTGAAAAAGACTTGGATGGCTAATATGGGGGCTGATTGTGTGTTTGTGTCGGCACGCGAGAAAGACAATATCGACGAGTTGAAAGCGTTATTATATGAGCGAGTGAAGGAAATTCATATCCAACGCTTCCCATACAACGACTTCTTGTTCCAAAAATATGATGTTGAGGAGTAAATATATATTATTCATATTTTTGTTTTTTATTGGGACGCAAGTATTTGCGTCTCAAGTGTTGTGTGATTCACTCTCAACTGATACTATAGAGTTGGCAGATGCTGAATTTGAAGCATGGCTTGAAGAGTATGCTGTTGTTAATGCACAATTAGATGATACTGCGAATGTTTCTTCAGAAACTATGGCATCTACTATAGGTAACACCGAATGTGTGCATAATGACTCTGTGCTTGTGCCTTTGGATATTGTGAAGGATAGTGTTGAGAAAAAAGATTTTGTGAGTTTATCAAAAGAGGGAGAGGAGGCTCGAGAGCGAGAAAAGAATGAGCTGATAATGAGCGTAATGAAGAGCTTTAAAATGAGGAGCGAGGAGTTCGGTGTTAGAAATGAAAGTTCTGACTCTACTGTCTATAATCCTGTTGATTCTGTAGGTACGCTATATTCTCCCCCTGTTTTAGGGGGAGTGGTCGAAGACCGAGAGGGTTCGTCCGATTTGCAACTCTTAACTCTTAACACTCAACTTTCAACTTTCAATTCTCCCGATTTGTTACTTGCCGAAGTGGATTCAGCTCTTTCAACTTTCAATTTTCAACTTTCAACACAAATGAATCCTTTATTTTTAGATTGGGTGTTAGGAAGTAATGAGCAAGGAGAAGATAGTAGGGAATATGGAACATGGAGCAGTGATAGTGTTGTGGTTGAGGTGCGTAAGGGAGTGAAGGATTATATACGTACAACTTTTCCAGAACTTTACACTTATCATAAAAGTGATTTGCCGTCGATAGGAGAGTTGCAAATTTCGCACATAACGTATGCTGATAAGAAGAAATTATTGTTGAATTTGGATACACTTAATCGTGGTAAGACGTCGCAGTTGAGAGTAGATTTGCCAGAGGTGTCGAAATGGAGTAGAGGAGCTAAGTTTCAAGTGCACGCATCGCAAAATTATATTTCGCCGAATTGGTATAATGGTGGTGAGAGTAATATGGCTGTGACCACGTATGCTATGGGTTATTTCAATTATGACAATCGTAAGGGTTTGCAATGGGATAATAAAGCAGAGTGGAAATTAGGGTTGTATGGAATGGCGAGTGATTCGCTACGTTGGTTGCGGGTAAATGAAGATTTGTTGAGATTGAATTCAAAATTGGGTTATAAAGCATTTAAGAATTTCTTTTACACTGCAGAGTGGGATTTTCAGACTTCGTTGTTTAATACATTCAAATCAGATACATATATTCGTACCTCGGGGCCTTTTTCGCCAATTCGTATGAGTCTTTCGTTGGGTATTGACTATAAGTGGAAGAATTATGTGTCGGTTTTTGTGTCGCCGTTGTCGTATAAGTTGATTTATGTGGCGGATATGAGTCGTAAAGAAGGGGTATTGTTGGAGGAAAATATTGCTCATCAAGTGGGTATTACGGATGGTACGCGGCAGTCGAATCAGTTGGGTGCATTGCTTAGAACAGATTTTGATTATGATTTTAATGAGTCGATTGGAATGGAGGTGCATTTTTCGTTCTTTGGTAACTATGTAGGCAAGATAAAGGGTGTTGAGGTGGGATGTGAGATTATAGGGAACTTTAAAATAAATAGGTTTTTATCGGCTAAAGTTTCGCTTTATCCACGATATGATTCAACCACGGTGCCTGCTGATGGTGGTAAACCTAAAATGCAGTTTTATGAGTTGATTTCGTTAGGATTCAATTATAAGTTATGATCAAAATATAATGTTTATCATTGTTGACCGATAAAAATAAATAGTTATAATTAAAGTTCATAATCGATAATGAAGAAATTAGTAGGGATGCACGGCTCGTGCGTCCGATTAGCTGCTAGGCTAAAAAAACTAGATAGCGAAGCGTATAACCCTTATAGATAATCTATAAACCTCACACTCCCCCAAAAAACAGAATATCAGGTGTATCTGGAAATCCGAACAAGCGAAGCGTTCCGGAATATCCGGTATCTTAAACTAAACACAAACACTCAAAATCAAGGCAACCCAATAGTCCCCTTGTCTTAGGGGGACGAGCTAAGCGGAGGGGGGGACGTAAAGTAATGAATGTATTTCTTTCAACTAATCAGTCGAAGAATCTAACTTAAAAGAGATATAAGTCATCGGTATAAAAAACAAAAGAAGATGTATCATTTGATACATCTTCTCTTTTTCTGGTGATCCAGCTGGGGCTCGAACCCAGGACCCCAACATTAAAAGTGTTGTGCTCTACCAGCTGAGCTACTGAATCATCCTATTGTTTTGTTGGGTTATCCCCTTCAAAAGCGAGTGCAAAGTTACAGCTTTTTTTTGAATTGACCAAATATTTTGTAATATTTTTTGTTGTGTAATATTGTTGGTATTTTATTTGTTTGATACTCAAAGTTTTATTTGTGCTATAAAAGCGACTTTGTGGATTGAAAGCGAGGGAAAATTTAGTTTATTTTTGTATTAAATGGGTGTGATGCTTGGAAAATTGGGCGTGTTTTGGCGCAAAAAGTAAGTTGTGAGTAGAAAATTATTCGTTTTGGTTGTAATTTTACTTTGTTTTTTATCTTCCCGGCAAGGCTGAATATAAATAAATGATATGTTCGATATGTTTATGGTGTGCTGGATGATAAGAGTTGGAAGGTGAATTGTGGGTGAAAATTGATAAAAATAACAATAAGAAAATATTTTGTGTCAATTATCAAAACTTATTTTGTGAAAAATGACTTTTTTCTTGATTTTTAGATAAATAAGTGTAAAAATGTGGTAAAAAGTTTTGGCAGTTTAGGAAAAAGTTGTACCTTTGCAATGGTTTTTTCAAAGTAATAATAAGATGGTTTTTATTACCCCGACAATGATGTGAATCATGCGTCGGGGTTTTTTGTTTTTATGTGGTTGATTTTCGTGCGTTGCTGCTGATGATGATGACTACGGCACAGAGTATCATGGTGATGCCGATGAGGAGTCGCGAGGTGAGGGGTTCGTTGAAAACGAGGGTGCCGATGGCTACGGCGGTAACAGGTTCGAGCGAGCCCATGATGGCTGTAGGCGTAGAGCCGATGAGGCGCACGGCGATGGCCATAGTAACAAGCGAAATGAGTGTAGGCACGATGCCGAGTATGAGCGAGAAACCGAATTGGGTTAGTGTGGTGAGGGGTTGCAATGCGCCACAACCTGAGTTGAAGAGCGAGTTGAGGGCTACGGTGATGGCGCCGATAATCATGACGTAGAGCGTGAGTTTGATGGCCGACATTTTGAGTTGGGCGCGGTTAACCACGACAATATATATAGCATAGTTGAGCGAGGAGAGTAGCACGAGGATGACGCCCCATGTGCTGAGGGTGGTGTTGCCGTCGCCTTGGTAGAGCAACCCGATGCCGCTAAGGGCGAGCGCGATGGAGATGATGGTGGCGAGGCGGATTTGCTCTTTGAAAAATATACTCATAATCATAGCCACCATGATGGGATAGACGAAGAGTATGGTGCATGCGATGCCTGCCTCCATGTGGAGAAAGCTGGAGTAGAGCGTGATGGATGATATGGCAAACAATACACCAAGGAGGCTGACGATGCCGAATTCGCGACGCGAAATGCCGAAGGGTTCGCATTTGGCAATCATCATGATGATGAGGCCGACAACGGCTATAGTGTAGCGATAGAAGAGTATGCTACTGACGGTGAAGCCGTCTTGATAGAGATAGAGTGCACCGAGAGGGTTGAGGCCATACGAGATGGCGGCGATTAAGCCGAAAATGGCGCCTTTGAGTTTTTTGTTCATTTTGTTGATGTAGATAGTAAGATTGTTTGTGCGAAATAAGGCGCAAAATTACATAAAAATATTGATTGGGGAGAGGTTTTTTGCGAAAAAATTTATAACTTTGCAATTGTTTTGCATTTGCAAAACCTTGACACTAAAGACAGACAACAGATGACTGTTGACTTTTGACTGTTGACTTTTGACAATATATAATACTAAATACTATGAAAAAATTATTTTTACTTTTGGCAGTTGTTGCCATGATGGTGAGCTGTGGCTCGAAAAAAGAGTGTACTCATGTGCACCCATGTTTTGTTTATGATGCGTCGATTTATGAGTTGAACACTCGTCAGTTTACGCCTGAGGGCACATTTGCAGCGGCAGAGGCTGAGTTGCCTCGATTGGCTGAGTTGGGCTATGATATCATTTGGATTATGCCAATTCAACCAATTGGCGAGTTGGAACGTAAAGGTGGATTGGGTAGTTATTATGCTATTAAAGATTATTGTGCGTTCAATCCTGAGTTTGGTACTCGTGATGATTTTGCTTCGTTTTTGAATAAAGCCCATGAGTTGGGGATTAAGGTGATTCTTGATTGGGTGGCTAACCACACTGCACCTGACCATCCTTGGACATTGAACGAAGGTTGGCACATGCGCGACTCGTTGGGCCAATTAGTGGTGAACTACGACTGGTACGACATTGCCGAACTCAACTACGACAATCAAGCGATGCGCGATGCTATGTTCCGCTCGCTCGAATGGTGGATGGATACAATCGGTGTTGATGGTTTCCGTTGCGATGTGGCTCACGAAATCCCAACTGACTTCTGGGAATATGCTTTCGACTCGTTGCGTGTGAAACACCCTGATATGTTCACTCTTTGCGAATCGGAAAATCTCGACCTTACACAAAAAGCATTTAATATGTATTACGGTTGGGAGTTCCACCACTTGATGAATGCCGTGGCTAAACAAGAGAAAGATGTCGAAGACCTTTGGGCATATTTTGCAAAAGCCGATAGTGTATATCCTGAGTCTGCAATTCGCATGAACTTCACATCTAATCACGACGAAAACTCATGGGCTGGTACTGAATTTGAGCGTATGGGTGATGCTGCGAAAGTGATGGCTATGTTGACGTATGTGGTGCCAGGTATGCCTTTGACATATACGGGTCAAGAGTTGGGTAACGTGCGTCGCTTGCGTTTCTTTGATAAAGATACTCTCGAATACGACTCTGAAAATACTAATGAATTTAGTTATCGTTTGTGGAATGGCATGCGCCGCGATAATCCAGCTCTTTATACTAATGAACTTGGTGCTAAGATGGAACGCGTGGTTCTTGGTGAAGGCTTCGAAAAAGTGTTTGCTTGTCGTCGTGCTGTAGAGGGCAACGAGGTGTATGGTTTCTTTAACTTCTCGGATGAGTTTGTTACTATTCCTGTGGGTGGTATTTTGCCAGAAAAAGAACGTAAAAATAATATTTATCTCCGAATAACAGAAGATTTGATGCCTGAAGCCCTCAAAATAGACCCATGGAGTGCTGCGGTGATAATATATTAAAAGATTGTATGTTTTATAAAATAAAAGAGAGGGTGACTTGTGACGGTCATCCTCTCTTTTGATTTTTTTGTATGGGTTTTAGATATTGAGTTTAACGATGTTGCCTTGTACGGAGTAGTAGATTAAAGAGTCAACTACGTTGAGGCCAGCAGCAGAGATGGCGGCCTTGTAGGCAGAGAGTTGAGGTGCGTATTTTCCGGCATAGTGTGGGTTGTTTGTGTCGCATATGTCCTTGATTTTGCCAGGGAAACTTTTGAAGTCGACTAATATGCAACCTGTGGCAGTGTGCCAGATTAGGTCGATTTCGCCATGGACGATTTGTTCGCCATTTTTGTGATAGAAAGGCACTTCGTGTTCGATTGATGTAGCTTTGCCGTAGATTTTAGTGAGGTAGCTATAGAGATATTCGATAGATTCTTTTATTTGGTTTGGGTCGGTCATGCACTCCATGAGGTTGTGTTTGATGATGATATCTTTGGCTTTATCGCAGAAGTTGTTGGGGCCAACAAAATCGTAGATAGCAAAGATATTGTGGAGGCAAGTGCCTATTTCGGTTATCTTGTCGTTGGCTTTGTATAGTTTGATGCGTTCGCCTTCGGTGTCATTGATTTCGATTTCGATTTCTTGGTTGGCAGAGTATTGGATTTGGCTAGGAGAGACAAATTTAGGGTTGCGAACGGAGCGAGAGAGCTCTTCGGTATCGAAGGTTTGGTATGTGGTGTTAGATGTTGTAGAGTCGGCCTCATTAAGTTCGAGATATTCGACTTTAAGACCCTCAACGCCCCATATGTTTTCGTAGTTGGTGCCATTGTCGGTCACGCCGAGGTCGACTAACCAATTTAATGTATCTCTATTGTTGCGAGAGGTGTTAGATAGAGTGACGATATAGTCGCGAGCGCGAGTGAATCCGACATAGAGTAGACGTTTGGCTTCGTTGATGGCTTCGTTTTTTTTCGTTTGAAATAGGTTATTTTTATCTATGCTAGTGATAATATCAACAATAGGCGTTGGGATATTTTGGTTCTTTTTAGTATTTACAATTTGAGGGAATAGTATGATATGGAGGTCGTTGTCTATTTCGATTATATTTTCGGTGCAAATATTCTTTTTGATTAATAAGTCTGGGTCTATTTTTTTTTCGGATAGCGAGGCGAGTATGACCATAGGCCATTCGAGGCCTTTTGATTTGTGATAGGTCATTACTTTGACGGTATTAGAGACATTGTCGGGATTTGGTTTGATGGTTTTTGAGTTGAGATATTTGATGAAACCCGACACAGAAGTGCCACGGCCATTTTGTAGGCATTCGTCGTCGTACTGTTTTGCGACGGAAATGATGGTGTTGAGGTTTTGTTGTCGGATGAATGTGTCGCCCCATTTTTTCACTATTTCGTGGAGGTTGAGTTCGAGAATGAGATTCTTCACGAGATAAGTGATAGGTAGGTTTTTGATGCGTTCGACAACATAATCGATATTTTTGAATAGAGGGTTTGATGTGTCGATCGAGTCGTTTTGCTCTATAGCAGTGAGAATAATTTCCTTGGTTGGAGTTTCGCCAAGAAGTTTTTCGATGTTAAGTATAGAGAGTTTGTTTTTGCGGATAGTGTATTGCAACAAAGAGATGACCAATTGCACTTCTGCGCGTTGGAAAATTTCGGTTTCGGGTGAAGAGACAGGTACCCCAGCCTTGAGTAGGGCGGATATAAATAAATCGCGTTCGTCGTTTCTAGACGTTAATATAGCAATGTCTTTGTATTCGATAGGGCGAGCTTCTTTGTCGCGTTCTTTTGGTTTTACTTTGATTCTGTCTGTTGCATCAAAGATAGCTTTGATTTGTTGAGCTACATGGGTTGGTGATGTCTCTTTGTTGCAGTTGGCATGCCAGTGGTGTACGGCAGGAGCCAAATCAGAATCTTCGCCCCAATGGGGAGTGAGAGATATTTTTTCGTCCTTAGGCATTGTGCCTGCCAAAATTTTTTCGAATACTTTGTTAGATAGTTCGACAAGGTTTTTGCGTGAGCGCCATGATTCTGGGAGGTTGTCTTTTTCGATGCCAGCTTGGGTGGTTGCTTCTTGGATGAGTTGAGGGTTGGTGCCACGGAAGCCATAGATAGATTGTTTTTGGTCGCCTACCCAAATATTTTCGTCGATTAATAGAGATAATTTATTGAATATTTTTAGTTGGATAGGGTTGCTATCTTGGAATTCGTCGACCATCACGAGTTTGTATTGTTGCTTGATTTCGTCTTGAACGGTAGGGATGTCGAGAAGGCGCGCAAAAAACAACTCGATATCGTTGAAGTCGATGAGCAATTCGTTTTGTTTTTTCTCTTGATATTGCAGTCTGATTCTTTGTGCAATGTCGAATAGTGTATTGGTGTAGTCGATGAGAATGTTGGCAAATTCGGTACACTTGAGGGCATTTTCGATGGCTCTTTGTATGTTTCCGTTGGCAAAGTCATTCTCTTCTTTTTCCATTTGAGAAAGAGTTTTGCTTTTAATTTTTTGTAGGATGTTGTAGATATCAATTGTATTACGAAAAGTCAGTTTATTGATGTCTATGTCTATATTATTCAATGCGGTTATAGCATTTTGTGCTACATTAGTTGTTTCTTTGCTTCTAACGTTCGCATGTGCTTTTTTGAACTTTTTGAGCATCTCGGTGTCAAGGTTGCCACCATTGAATATGAACTTGATGTACTCTTGCGATAGTGTTTTGCTTTGTTCGATGTCTTTGATTTCGTAGTATGTGCAAAGGCTAATTATCTCCTTAATACTTTTTTGCCAATCGATATTGGTTTGGTCAAAAACTTCTTTGTATTGATTGATTTTTTTTGTGTCTTCATCTTTCACCACATCGGTCAACATTTGGTTTAATATTGATGTTTGGTTGTCTTCGGAAATAATGTCACATATAGGACTGATGTTGAGAAGATGCCAATATTTTTTCACAAAATTTAAACCGACAGAGTGCACAGTGCCAATGGCTGCCGAGTCGAGTTCGATAGCTTTGTCGAGTTGACCGTCTTTGACGAGGGCTTCGCGAGCCTTAGTACGGAATTCTGCAGCCGCAATGTTAGTGAAAGTTGTTAGTATTACTTCTGATGGGTTGACATTTCCTTTGAGGCGTTCGGTGAGGATTTGTGTCAATGTGTATGTTTTGCCAGAACCAGCTCCAGCGCTATAGTATTTTATCATTTTAGTCTTCCTTTTAAAATTGTGTATGTTGTTGATTTGTCTTCTTCTTTTTGGTTATAGTTTGGTTTTTTCTTTTTAGTGCGAGAAGATACGTAAGGAGCCGATTTTTTATTATCTTTTTGTTTGATAGGATATAGGCTAAGTTTTTCGCTATCATTGTGGTACTTGAGAAGTTCAACATTAGCATAGTCGGCTTCTTCGATTATTCCTTGTTCAAGTTCATTTTTGCGATACATGTAGCTTTCTTGTATCATAGTGATAAGATTTCTAGAATCGGTTTGTTCTATTTTTTCAACTCCATCGCCCTGTATATCGTCGCAAGTGTATAATTTGCATTGAGGCAACAGGTAGTATCCTTTGGCTATTACATCTTTGCCCTTATCTTTTTTTATAGCTTCTTCGTAAAGTGCAAGTTGTAGAGATTTGTTTTCTTTGAGTAAGTCGGCATAACTTTTGCTATGACTCCACTTGAAATCGAGGATTATGTATTGGTCGTCTTTGGTGAGAAGCATGTCGATTTTTGCTTCAAAATTGCCAATGTCATCGATGTTGCATTCTATTTCGGCTTCGCATTTTTCGGGGGTCCATTTGTTGACTTCGATGATATTAATCAAGGTTTTGATACTTTTTTTGAGAGTTTCTTTTGTGTCTTTGATTAGTAATCCGTTTTCTTTTTGTAAGAGCACAATGCCTTTTTCCATTATGGCAGTATCGAATAGCGAGTCGTATTCGTCTTCTATTTTTTGTTTGATTGTAGCAAGATTATATTCTGCTTTTTCGAAAAGCGATTCTATCACATGGTGTGCTACAATGCCACAAGTGGTTTCTATGTCATCGAAATCATTGTTGCCAGATTCGTATACTTTGGCAGCATATTTCATTGTATAGTCGAAAGGATGTTGTATCAAAGTGCCGATACTGCTATAGCTTTCTTTTTCGCGGTTGACAGATATGTTTTCGTTGAGATAGTAATAGTTTTCGGTTTGGGGTTTAATGATATCTTTTTCTATAGTTGGAGTATCAATAGTGCCACTTGTGTTGAGAATTTTAGTGGCTAATTCGGTGATAAGACTATTTTCGTTTAGGTGTTCGTTGAGATTGGTAGCTGAAGTGACGAGAGTCAGTTTGTTTTTGACTTTGGCAATTGCGCGATTGCGATTGTCGCGTGCGCCTTTGAGCAAATCTTCATATGTAGGGATGTTGACTCCTTTCTTTTTGAGAGCATCCAATTCGGTTTTATTTAGGAAGTTGTATTTATATGCGATAGAATTAGATTCATTGCAATCGAGCCAAAGCAACATTTCAGGGGCATCGTACACCAGGTTGATGTTAGAAATGATGTTTGTAGCACCCACTTCGGCCACTTCGTGTTTCATTGCTATTGGGCGATATATGTTTTGAATCCACTTGTTGAGTTTGTCGAAAGAGATGTATCCCTCTGTTTTGTGAGCATTCAGAGTTTTGTCCATAGCCGAGAAGAACGCCAAAAGAGCATTCATGATTTCGCGTTGGTTTTCAGATAGGCCATCAGCTCTCATGCGGCGGTTGACCCATTTATGCATATTAGAGTTGTAGCTGATTATGTCATTAATCGATATTTCATCGTTGTGGTGGGCATAAATAGGGTCTAAGAAAGCGAGTTGCTCTTTGCGTTTATCCTTGCCATCTTCATCGGTGAAATCAAATTCTTCTATTGTTTTATACCAATTTGAGTCGAGCCCACCGTTGCTAATTAGATTTTTTGCCAATTCATAGCGTAGTTTTCCGTTGATTGGGTGGGTAGGCATTTGTAGGTAAGATAGTAGATTGTAGGCATTTAGAGGGCGTTCGAAAAGCGACAACCCCAATTTGAAAAGTTGAAGAGCTTGAGGGTTGCAGTTGTCGATAGTCGAATTGACCATAGGCATAACTTGGCGCGATAGGGTAGAGTTGAGCATACTATTGTCGGAGTTGACAACAATATTTTTGTCGTTATCAACATTTGCTTGAGAGCGAACAAACCAATCGTAAGCCTCCTCTTTGCGATTAAAAGTCATAATTTCGAGCGAATTATCCTTTTGTTCGATTTCGTGAGGATTGTTTTCGAGCAAAGATTTTTGCAATTTGAATAGATTAGAATTTTTGTCTGAAGCAAGAGGTTCGGTGTTGATATATTTCACTTTGTCGCCAAAGTGATTTAATACATTTTGTACGATAGGTGATATCAGAACCTTGTTAGAAGTCACCTCTATTGTGTCATTATCAGTTAAAAGGTTATTATTTCTCGCATATTCAGCTATATTTACCCATCTATCAGATTCGCTTGGAGTGAAAAAATTGTTTTCTGTTTTTGCCAATACATCTAATTTGTCAGATATACCAGTCATATCCTTGTTCCAACCAGCCAATATGAGAGCATCGCGCCATTGCAATAATAAATTAGCAACTCCCCAATCGTCTGTTTTGAAAGATTCATAAAAAATTGATTCTTTCACATTATCATTTAGAGCAATTAGGTAGTCGGCTTCGCGTTCGGCAGCCGAAGGCGAGTGACATGTTAGACCAGCTCTTAATTCGAGAATTTCGAGCAATTTGCTTTCGTTGGCAAAAATGGTATTAAAGCGTAGACCATTTTCTTTCGAATAGTCAACATATGGTTTTTCTTTGTAGTCGGGATTGAATATTATTTTCATATTATTCTGGAATTAAATTTTTTGATGGGCAAAGTTAAAAAAATATATTTTAATCGCCAAAAAAGTCCGACATTTTTTTTAAAGGGACATACACCTTATATATATAGATTTATATAAAGACATTCAGACGAAGTTATATGCTCTATTAGATAGGCAAAATAGGATTGATTTTTTATTGAAAAAACACGAAAAATCTCAAAAACGCGAAAAAATATGTTTTTCGGCATGTTTTTTTCTGCTCAAAAACAACTAAAATAATATTAAATATAACAAAAATTATGTTGTACAACATATATTTTGAAAGATAATAAAAAATTATTTCGCTGATAATCAAGCAAAAGAAAAAATATTGCAATTTTTTAATGTAAATATTTTGGTAGTTTCGGAAAAAGTTGTAACTTTGCATCCGCAATCGAGAGAGATAGCCGCTGAATGAAAATACAGCGATTCTTTGAAAATCTGAAACAACAAAAATGTAGTATAAGTACAAGGTAAAAAAATACCACCGTCAATTTTTTCGATAAGCGAGAGCAATCAAGTTTACTTGAATTGCCAAGCGAAGAAAAAATCTTGAGAGTTTAAAACTCGAAAAAATTTTAACTACAATAAAGCTTGAGTTTAGGGACAAACGAAAAAAAATAAAATGTACAATGAAGAGTTTGATCCTGGCTCAGGATGAACGCTAGCGATAGGCTTAACACATGCAAGTCGAGGGGCAGCATGAACAAAGCTTGCTTTGTTTGATGGCGACCGGCGCACGGGTGCGTAACACGTATGCAACTTACCCATAAATCGGGGATAACCCGGAGAAATTCGGACTAATACCCGATGGTATTGAGAGGAGGCATCTTCTTTTAATTAAAGATTTATCGATTATGGATAGGCATGCGCATGATTAGCTAGTTGGTGAGGTAACGGCTCACCAAGGCGACGATCATTAGGGGTTCTGAGAGGAAGGTCCCCCACACTGGTACTGAGACACGGACCAGACTCCTACGGGAGGCAGCAGTGAGGAATATTGGTCAATGGACGAGAGTCTGAACCAGCCAAGTCGCGTGAAGGAAGACTGCCCTAAGGGTTGTAAACTTCTTTTGTATGGGAATAAAAAGAGGGACGTGTCCCTTATTGTATGTACCATACGAATAAGGATCGGCTAACTCCGTGCCAGCAGCCGCGGTAATACGGAGGATCCGAGCGTTATCCGGATTTATTGGGTTTAAAGGGTGCGTAGGCGGGAGATCAAGTCAGTGGTGAAATGGTGTGGCTCAAC
>JAZLDO010000105.1:0-43159 GCA_045614825.1 Candidatus Aphodosoma sp.
TGATTGCAAGAAATAAATCATTGTTACGACTACGTTTCACATCAAGGTAATAAATACGTTTACCTGCTTTTACCGACTTAGAGAACACAATTTCTTGCTCTTTTCTCTCATTTTTGAATTCTTCCATATCAATACAACTCTGTTTTAAATACTTGACTATCAACAAGTCAAATAAAATTAAATTTGTTTAGTTAAAATAAATAAATAGTGTTTATTTTCAATCTCCAAAGTTGTAATTTTTTTTTGACATAACAAAATATTTTTTAATATTTTTTCAAAAAAAATTTCATCCTCCCCATACAACAACAGACAACATACTAATATACAATACATTAACACTACTTTAAATCACCAATTCTCAATTCTCAATTCTCAATTCTTAATTTTATTGCTACTTTCAATTTTTTTTTGTAACTTTGCAAATCATAAAGTCGCAAACATAGTAGTCTTACTACTTACGACTTATTACTTACTACTTCATTTAAGCGTAATGATCAATAGAGCCCTTTTAAGAATTAAGGTAGCACAAGTTTTGTATGCTTGCTTTGCAAAAGAAAATGCCGACCTTCAAACGGCAGAAAACGAATTGCAATTGAGCATACAGAAGTCGTATGATTTATACCACTACTTATTGCTACTTATTGCAGAATCTCGCAGATATACAGAAGTCAAAGCAGATTCTCTTCGCGACCGTATAGGTGGTGTTCGTGTAAACGAAATGTTTAACGAACAATTCATGAACAACAAATTTGCCCGCCAATTAGGAGAAAACACAGAGTTATATTCCTATGCAAACGAACGCGGATTAACTTGGGCAGAAAACACCGACTTTATAAAATATTTAATATCGCAAATCAATCGTCGTGAATACTACTGTCTATACATAGCCAAAAAGAATCCTTCGTATGGAGAAGACAAAAAATTCTGGCGAGATATTATCGCTAACGAATTTCAAGAAAACGAACAATTCGATCTTCTCCTCGAACAACAATCTATCTATTGGAGCGATGATATGGATATTGTTTTCAGTTTCGTAGAAAAAACTATCAAACAATTCAAAGAAGAAAACGGAGCAGACCAACCTCTTCTCCCAATGTACAAAGACGAGGCAGATAAAACATTTGCATTCAAACTACTCGACTCGGTTCTTCTTCACAACGACGAACTCGAAAATATAATTACAAAATACCTCGTCGATTGGGACATCAACCGAGTAGCTAAGATGGACTTAGTTATACTAAAAGCCGCTATTGCAGAACTACTCTATTTCTCAACAATACCTGTAAACGTAACACTTGATGAATATATCGAACTTGCAAAATATTACGGCACAAAGAAAAGTAGTAAATTCATCAATGGTGTACTCGACAAAGTAGTCCAAGAACTTCGTGAAACAAGCGAACTCAGCAAATTCAAACTTTCAAATAAAAAATCAAAAAGCAAAGCCTCTTCCGAACTCAAAGAGTCAGAAACTAACTCTGAAACCGAAGAAACTAACAACTAAGACATTGTTTCTCTCTCCTCTCTCTGCATAATTTGTATGAGAAAAGAGTAAAAAACACTAACAACTATTCACTAATAACTAATAACTATAAAAAATGTTAACAACAATCTTATTGCAAGCTGCTACAGCAGAAGGCGCACAAGGCGCAGGATGGATGAATATGGTAATGTTGCTCCTCATCTTCGTTATCTTCTACTTCTTCATGATTCGTCCTCAAACTAAACGCCAAAAAGAGATTAAAAAATTTCAAGACTCTCTCGAAAATGGCAAAACAGTTATCACTCAAGGCGGTATCTACGGACGAGTACGCGAAGTAAAAGACAACTATGTACTTATTGAAATTGCTGATGGTGTAAAAATCCGTGTTAATAAAAACATGGTTTTCGATTCTCCTGAAGATGCATCTCAACAACCAACAAAATAATCTTAATAAATTATGAATTTCAAACGCTTTTTGGTATTCATTAAGCGACAAATAAATAAAGTTGCTACATTCTTGAAATCTCGAGATGTAGTAACTTTTTTATTCTTTTTTGTCCTCGCTTTTTTCTTATGGTATATGTATAGCATTGGCGCTCAACGCCAAGTTAGTCGCCAAATACCGATAAAATATGTCGGCATACCTGAAGATATTCAATTAGACAAATCTCTACCTGAAAAATTAGGTTTCGTAATCAAAGATGAAGGTAAAACTATTTGGGGATATAATAGAAGTATATTTGACACACTAACAATAGATTTATCAGAAACATTCGCTCAAAACAAAGTTGTTGAATTGAAATTTGAAGAACAATTTAAACAAATATCATCTCAACTTTCACCGACAACCAAAGTTATTGATTTATCTCCTAACTATTTTACAACAAAATATATTCGCCTATATTCTAAATCGGTGCCAGTAGTACTAAGCAATGTTATCAAGATGGCACCCCAACATGTAATGTATGATACCATTTCAATTCAACCTAAGCGTGTAACTATATTAGGGACTTCGGAGTCTATAGATACAATTACATATTTATATATAGAGCCTATTTTAGGTGAATTTGACAAGACTAAAACTGTCATTGCAAACATAATCAAACCTGATGGTGTGGATTTGAATCGTCCGTCTGTCAACGTAACTATACCTGCTGAAATGTGTACTGAAAAGGAGGTTACTGTACCTATTAGTTTTGAAAATGTACCCAAAGGAATCAACATAAAAACGTTTCCTTCGGAAGTGAAAATTCGTTTTAGCGTTAGTCTAAGCCACTATAACTCAGTTACAGAAAACACTTTTAAGGTTATTTTTAACTATGAAGACCTCTTACTTGAGAATAAACGAACAACAAACACACTACAATTAGATTATACTTCTGGATATATTTTCAATATACGTTTAACCCCTTCCGAAGTTGAATATGTTATCGAAAACACAAACTAATAAGATTATAAAAATAGGTATAACTGGAGGCATTGGGTCTGGCAAAAGTATCATATCTTGCTTTCTCAAAATAATGGGATTCCCTATTTACGATTCAGACTCGTGGGCAAAAACATTGATGAACGAAAATGAAGATATTAGAAAGTCTCTAATTCTAAAATTCGGAGAAGAAACATATACATCTGCAGGATTGAATCGTCCTTTTTTAGCACAAAAAATATTCAACGACAAAGAAAATCTTGCTTATGTAAATTCGGTAGTACACCCTATTGTAGGTAAACACTTCCTACAATGGAGCGAAAAACAAGATTCAAGTTTAGTATTTATAGAAAGTGCTATCCTTTTTAGTAGCGGTTTTGATAAAATTGTTGATAAAGTCATATTCGTAGATGCCCCACAAGATATACGTTTAAAACGTGCCATATTGCGAGATAATGCAACTACTGAAACCATTATGGCTCGTATTAAAAACCAAACTGAAGGAAATGATTTTGCTTATAGACATTCAGATTTTATAATACTTAACGACAATAAGACACTAATAACTCCACAAATTTTATCCATATTAGAAAAATTTAATGGTTAAAAAAAACATTAAAAGCAAAAAGACAAAAATAACATTAGGACGACGCATATGGCGATACACATACAGAACCATACTAATTTTATGGTTATTATCAGTAGCCCACGTTGTTTTACTAAAATATGCACCTGTGTATTTCACGCCATTAATGATTCTACGCTCGTGCCAATCTATATTTCAAGGCAAAGCCCCACGCAATGATAAAACGTGGATACCAATCGAACAAATATCACACGAATTGATTGTTGCATGTATTGCAAGCGAAGATAATCTATTTTTAAAACACAATGGATTCTCGGAACGAGCCATAAAACAAGCACTAATAGAACGCCTTGAAGGAAAACGTATCCGTGGAGGTAGTACTATATCGCAACAAACAGCAAAAAATGTATTCACTTTTGGCTCACGCACATGGTTCCGCAAAGGCATTGAAACCTATTATACTATTTTAATTGAACTAATTTGGGATAAAGAACGGATAATGGAAGTGTACTTGAATATTGTTGAATTAGGTGATGGTATATATGGAGCTGAGGCTGCATCACGCCACTATTGGGGAATACCGGCAACAAAATTATCCAAATCACAATCTGCATTACTAGCAGCTGCATTACCCAATCCTCTACACTATAGCATAACCCGTCCTGGACCATACATGCAAAAACGCCAAAAACAGATACTGGACTTAATGCCTAAAATGGGTATTATAGATTTAAAAATAAAACAATAAAAACGGTCTAATTAATTAGACCGTTTTTATTGTTTTTATGGTAATAAATCCGTAATATCACGACCAAATGATGCTAACTCTCGAACTAACGATGAAGATATGTGAGATGTCTCTGCATCTGAAATTAGAAATATTGTTTCTAATCCTGCTATCCGTCGATTAGCATCTGCAATAGTACGCTCATACTCGAAATCTGTAACCGATCGTACACCTCGCAATATATATTTTGCGCTATATTGGGCAGCCAAATCCATTGTCAAAGTTTCATAAGTCACAACCTCAACACGTGACTCCTTAGCATACAATTCACGCAATCGTTCCAAGCGCTCCTCTACAGGCATCCAACCTTTCTTTGCCCGATTAACCCCTATGGCAATCACCAATTTATCGAACATTGGCAATGCTCGTTCGACAATAGCTTGATGTCCACGAGTAAAAGGATCAAATGAACCTGGGAATAGTGCAATTCTCATCACTTTCTCAATTTAAATATTACATTTACTGCTGCAGATTGATCTATAATAGGAATAATCCACAATTCACCTGCAGCAAATGATTTTGAAACACGCAATAAATCACCATCTACCTCGCCCCTAAATTGACATACTTCAATTGTCGAACCGCCTTTAGTACATTCTGTTGCATTAAACTCAACAGTATTACCTGTCAAAGTGTAAGTTCCTTTGTGTATTTCTGCATAAGGCTCATCTGCTCCAGCAGCATGCATATAGACAAACGATAATTCAAAAGTGTTATCCTCTCCAAAGACTATTGCCGATTTTGCAATATCAGGAGCATAATCACGCACATGGTCGTGATAAAGATACTCTTCTCCATTAGCCATCAATGACTTAATTTTCCAAGTACCAGACAATTCAGTTTTATCTTGATCTACATTATCGTCTGTTGGATTTGTATTTTCACATGCAACAAATAAAACTAACACTAACGACAATAAATAAAATGACAATTTTCTCATAATAACCTCCTAATAATTAAATTCTTGCTATACGTTTTATTTCGTCAATTATTGCACCTGCAAATTTATCAGCTTGCTCACGTGTAGGTGCTTCGGAGTAAACACGAATAATTGGCTCTGTATTTGATTTACGCAAATGCACCCAACCTTGAGGAAAATCTATCTTAACGCCATCAATATCAGTTACCTTGAATTGCTTATAACACCCTTTAATCACACACAATACTCCATCAACATCGATTTGCGGAGTAAGTTCTATTTTGTTTTTAGAAATATAATAATTAGGATATTCAGCACGCAATTCACTCACTTTTTTGCCCGATTTAGCTAATTGTGTAAGGAACAATGCCACACCTACCAATGCATCACGACCGCAATGCGATGCTGGATAAATCACACCACCATTGCCTTCGCCACCAATTACGGCATTCGTTTCGCGAATCTTAGCCACAACATTCACTTCACCTACAGCTGACGCGGCATATTTACCTCCATGTTTTGCTGTAATATCAGCCAACGCGCGAGTTGAACTAAGATTCGAAACTGTATTGCCAGGTGTATGACTCAATACATAATCTGCAATCGAAACCAAAGTATATTCCTCGCCGAACATTTCGCCATTCTCGCAAACAATAGCAAGACGGTCAACATCAGGGTCAACTACGAAACCCACATCGGCTTTTGTATTGCGGATATGTTCTGATATTTCAGTCAAATGCTCAGGTAGAGGCTCAGGATTATGAGCAAAATGACCTGTAGGTTCACAATTTAATTCTTCAATTTGCTCCACTCCCAAAGCACGCAACAATTCAGGGATTGCTACACCTCCAATTGAGTTTACTGCATCAACTGCTACTCGAAAACCAGCAGCTCGTATAGCATCAACATCAACCAATTCAAGTTTCAATACCTCTTCGATATGACGCTGTATATAGTCAGTTTTTTCAATATATTGTCCCAACGTATCTACCTCGCTATAAACCACATCATCACTCTCTGCTAAACGAAGCATCTCTTCGCCTTGCTCTTTATCAAGGAATTCGCCTTTCTCGTTGAGCAATTTGAGTGCATTCCATTGTTTTGGATTATGCGAAGCTGTGAGAATAATACCACCATCGGCACCCTCCATAGTAACAGCGAGTTCTGTTGTCGGAGTAGTAGCCAAACCAATATTTACAACATTACATCCACAACCCATCAATGTGCCAATAACTATATTCGACACCATCGCCCCCGACAAACGTGCATCGCGACCTACCACCACAGTACAATCATTTTTACCATGATAACGCTTCAACCACTCTGCATAGCCAGTAGTAAATTTCACTATATCAATAGGTGAAAGACCTTCACCCACTGTGCCACCTATTGTGCCACGAATACCCGAAATAGATTTAACGAGAGTCATATTATTTAGATATTTATTTGTTATTTTGGAACTCGACGAATTTTCATTTCATAAACATAAGGCACTACTTCTGAATCATTTCGGCCTAATTTAGACGGAACAATTATACGAGCATGTGCATCCGACTTTTTCATCAACTCAAATGCTTTTTGCCAACCTTCACAACTATTTATCAAAGAGCCATACATAATTTCATTAGGATAAGGGCGGTCTTGCGTAGTCCAATAATCTTCTACCATCGGATATAAATCAAGCGTTGATTGTTTATAACGCAATACTAATTTATCGCCTATGCGCAATGTATCGCCGACTCCCTTTTCGATCAACTGAAAATATATACCATCCTCAAAATGATACATTTCATTTATCGCAAAAACTGTATCTGCAGGAAATTCGCCAATAAGAGTTATCTCATTACGTTTCAACCAATCTTCAATCAACCTCTCCTCTGCCCTAAGTAGTTGCGAATAATTATTACTATTCTCACATGCTGCCAACAACATAAGCAACAACATAGTTCCTAAAAATCTTATTTTCATATTTTTATACCTTTCTGTTATTATGCCAGTTTTTTATTCTTATATTTATACCTATTGAAATGCAAATTTAATAAAAAAATCTGAATATCACTACTATTTTCAGATAAATAAATTTTTTATAACAAATATATTGATATATCAGAAAATTTTTGTAACTTTGCACTCGCAAAAGTTGAGGGAAAATTGTATTCGAATTTCAACTTATTAAGTGTTGGTCTCGTAGCTCAGCTGGATAGAGCAACAGCCTTCTAAGCTGTGGGTCGTGGGTTCGAATCCCGCCGGGATCACCAAAAACACACAAAATGCTGATTAACTATTTTGTTAGTCAGCATTTTTTATAATTACCTTCTTCTGCATAGATTAAATTATTCAATGAAAAAGCAAAAAAAAGTAAGGTAAATAAGCTTTTACAAACAAAAAGACCAACGACATCGACAAGTTTGTCATGCCATTGGCCCAATAATATATAGTTCCACACGATGTTTCGTATGTTTTTTCTATCATCATTAGATGAATATATATTTCAATATAAAAAGTATTGCCAAAATAGACATTGTAGGTGTGAGTTTTTTGAAATTGCCACACACTAGATTAAGCAAGAAATAAGAAATCATACCCAACAAAATACCATCTGATATAGAATATGATAATGGCATCATTATAATACAAATGAATGCTGGTATCGACTCTGAAAAATCGCTAAAATCTATTTTTCGTATTGGTTCAAGCATCATTAAACCTACAATGATAAGCACTGGAGCTGTAGCGGCGGCTGGAATTGAAAGGAATAATGGAGAAAAGAACAATGCTACAACAAAACAACATGCAACGACAAATGCAGTCAAACCAGAACGACCACCTTGCGCTACACCCGATGCACTCTCAACATAAGTAGTAGTGGTTGATGTTCCAAGGCATGCACCAACAGTTGTAGCAATAGCATCTGCCATAAATGCCTCATTCAAACGATTAATCTTACCATTTTCATCAACAAGATTAGCCTTTGTACAAACACCAATTAGCGTGCCTACCGTGTCAAACATATCAATAAAAAGGAATGTGAAGACAATAATAAGCATATCAAGTGTAAAGATATTCTTCCACTCAAACTGACAGAATATTGGCGCAATAGAATCTGGCGCAGACAAAATCCCTTTAAAATTAGTAATTCCCATTGGTATGCCAATCACAGTTGTAATAAGTATGCCTAACAACATGGCGCCTTTCACATTTTTTACATAAAGCCACCCTGTAATTATAACACCTAACAACGCAAGCAAAGCAGAACCAGATGTAACATCGCCAAGCACTACGAGTGTAGCATCATTATTAACCACAACGCCAGCATTTTGCAAACCAATAAACGCAATAAACAATCCTATACCGCCACCTATTGCATAACGCAAATTGATAGGGATAGCATTAACAATAGCCTCTCGCACATTGGTTATTGTCAGCAAAATAAAAATTAGGCCCTCAACAAAAACTGCAGTAAGAGCAAACTGCCACGAATACCCCATACCAAGGCATACAGTATAGACAAAAAAGGCATTCAATCCCATGCCTGGAGCTAATCCAAAAGGCAATTTACCCCAAAATGCCATAACAACACAACCCACGATTGCAGCTAAGGCTGTCGATGTGAATACAGCCCCCGAAGGCATACCTTCTAACAATGAGAACATCGCAGGATTGACTGCCAAGATGTATGACATAGTCAGAAATATAGTTATTCCGGCTATCACCTCTGTGCGCACCGACATTTTCGATGCATCAAACCCAAATAATCTTTTCAACATATACTCCCCTATCTAAATATATTATCCCATCACTTTTTGCATGAATTTCTCGGCATTCACCACAAAACGGTCGTGGTCGGCTGTGCCAATTGAGTTGCCTTTTGAATCGAAACACTCGATTTTGTAAGACAATTTACGGCCATCTACGGCCACTTCGGTTGCTGTGCAAGTGATTTCTTCGCCTACTTTCGAGGCTTTTGTGTGTTGTACGGTGAGTCCAATACCTACGGTTGTATCCTCAGCACTAAGTGATTGTCCAGCCAATTCAAGAGCTGTATTTTCCATCCATGCAATCATTGTTGGGGTTGCTAGCACCTCCAAACCACCCGAACCTACTCGAGCAGCTGTGTCTTTCGATTCTACTGTAAATTTCTTTGTTAATGTTTTCATCTTTTAGATTTTTAGTAGCGAGTAGCGAGATATGAGACTATACTCACTTCGCTCCGTTTTTATTTTCATAATATTATTTCGAAAAGCAAATTTACAAAAATAAAATCAAACACACAACAATAATTTAATTCTTATATTGTATAACAGTATCACGACGCAATGTTAAAGGATAAACTTTAGCTCCATACCCAATCCAATAACCTTTTCCTCCCTCTATATTAGAATAAACGTTAGTATATACTGGCATAAATGCAATTCTAGAAGTTGTTGACATTGCCGAAAATTCAGACCAAAATTTATATCCCAAACTATCAACTGTAGTAAGTTTAATATCAATTTTATCCCATGGTTTAAAGAAACGAGAAGGATTAAATCCCTCTATATCTTCTAATCCAATTGTCGAAAGTGCCACATTACGATAAATTGGCATACAAATAACACCCCTATCATCTACATCCTCATCAGAAAACAGACCTAAAAAACAATTCATATATTGTTTGTCTCCGCGATAACGATAAAACAAAACATAATAATCCTCTTTTTCAACATCAGAATCAGTTAAGTAACCGAAAAGATGAATCACGCTATCATTATTCTCTGATTGTTGTACTTTTATAGAATCCAAAAATGCGGGTTCTGGTATAGTCGTTTGTGCTGTAACAATTTTGTCTTCATACTCAACCTCGATGGTATAAGTTTCACCAACTTGCCCTATAATATGAGTAGATGTGTATTTATATGGTGGCATATAGTTAGTATCTAATCCCCCTGTCAAAACAACCGACTCATATCCATCCGAAATAGTAACCTTCCCCAATGAAACTAATTTGTCCATCATCAATTCAGATATAGAATCGTATTTTTCGCCCATCACTATTGAATAGTGCAACATTACAGTTGGATGACCTTCATTTTCAATCCATCCTTCAACTATCAATACTGGTTCGATTGGAGTTTTTTGAGGTGTACATGCTACCACTATAACAACAAACAATAGATATAATATTCTCTTAATCATAAGACATCAAAATCGGAAGAAACAACTAAGCGACGGCACTATAATTGGCAACAAGACAACATTTTTCATATCAAAATTTGCTGTAGGCAAAATAAATTGCACATTTTTATGAGCATAAACATTATACAACGAAAGATTTATACCCAATTCTCGATGTTGCTTTTTGATTATATAATAATTTGCCGATAAATCTAAACGATGATATAGTGGCAATGACGCAGCATTGTGTACACCAAATTCATACATCACTCGCCCATTCAAGATATAAGCCATAATCGGTTCAGTATAAGGAGCACCTGATGCTAAAACAAACATTGCTCCCAACGACCACCGTTTCGATAACTGAGAATTCAAGACAACTACCAAATTATGACGTCTATCATGACGAGCTCTAATTACATACCCCTCTGCCAATTCATCAAAATTACGCCACGCCCAACCTAAAGTGTAAGATAGATAGCCTTTCACATACCCCTTATTTTTACGCAACATCAGATTCAGTCCATAATTACGACCCTTTCCAACTAACAATCCACTTTCATAATCAAATCCTGTATAGAGCATCTCCAATATATTAGCTGTTGACTCTACTACATTATACAACTGCTTGAAATAAACCTCAGCCGATAAAGAATAACTATTTTTAAGAAAATCACCAGTATAAGCCAACGAAACAGAATGTGCCCACTCAGGAGAATTATATCCATTCGAAAGAAAAAAATAATCTGTTGGCAGACCGCCATCAGTCAAACCTGCTTTATGAATTGCTTGATGATAGATACCATAATGCAATCTAATTTTATGTTTTCGATGAGGAATAAAATCAAATGAAAGACGCGGGTCTAAGGATGTAAAAGTTGCATTGTCGTCGCACAACCACAACGATGGACGTAGACCCAATGTATAAGAAAAAAGAGGATTCACCCGATGATTGAAATCAACGAAAGCCGACAACTCATGCATGGTTTTCAATCCAATGACCGAATCAGCAGTAAAACTAACACCCTCTGACAAAAACGACAAAGGAGAGTTAAACATCATATTCCATTCAGCACCTGCTGAGAGTTGCATATTATTGAAAATATCGATATCAGCAACAGATTTAAGTCCCGTTGATGCCAATGCCGACGAAGCTATTACATCCATCGTAACTTCAGCGACATTGACAAAATTGCGAAACCCGGAAAAGTGAGCCTTAGTTGTCCAGCGAGCTTTATCGAATTGATGTTGCCACGACAATGAAGTAGCCAAATTGCTCCACCTAACACCAATATCAATAGTCGAAATAGGATCATCTACCCCCAACTTATCCATACCATAATAACCCGACAAAATCAATTCATCTCTATCCGTAGGTCGATAAGAATATGCAGCATTGAAATCTTGAAAATCGTAATTTATAGCATATCCTTCAAAATTAAGCCATTTACCATAGAGCATATCGATATAGGACGAACGAGCCGAGAGATATAGGTCACTCTTCTTTCCTAGGCTAGCTGGTACGGTAAGTTCAGAACTAATCAATCCCACGTTGCCTTCGACACCAACCTTGCGGTCGAAGCGAGTATTAGGCACAAGTTCGACGCCTCCCCCTAATCGATTCGCAAACTGCGCAGTATGAGCCGACTTTTCGACATTCATACTCTGGAAATGGGCAGGGATAAAAGAAGAAAACAGACCCAAAAGATGATTAGGATAATAAATTGGAGCTCCATTTATGTTCAAAATTGTGTGATGATCGTCACAACCTTGAATATAAATGCCAGCAGTAGATTCGCCATTAGTTTGCACCCCCGAGATAGTTTGTAGATAACGCATCGGGTCAGATGTACCCAAAAATTTAGGCAACACATCAAGCCCTTTTATATCAATCTTCATCATACTATTAGTGTCTTGTATTAACCGAGTATGACGTTGCTCAACAACACGAATTTCCTCTAATTCTCCATATTGCATAAAAGTGGTATCAGCAGGGATAGTATCTGCATAACTACCCCTGCTGATTACCAATAATATTATCAATAACAAAAACTGACGCATCACCATTCATCAAAATCAATTGGCTCTATTTCATTATATTTTGCCAATTTGATATAGCTATTAACTAAATCTTCTGCCAAGTCTATTACAGAACCAAATGCTACTTCGGTGAAATAGTCTTCAAACTCGTAAGTTGTTCCATTTTGTGGAAAATAAAGAACTAAAATTTGGTCGTAATCTTTTATTTCAACTTCTTCCTCTTCCACATATTCCCCATTTTCATCGTAATATCCTCCATAATGCTCAGTCCACTCATCAAGTTCAAGATCCATTTGCAATTCGGCTTGTCGCACAGATGTATTGTAATACAACCCTACTTGCATATTAGTGTTATACCAATCTGCAACTGCTTTATTATAATCATATTGGTAATAATATTCTTCCCAATAATTCTCAGGATCACCATCTTTCTCAGCATAATAACTATCAATTTTATCTAATCCGCGATAAAATTTTACAACATCTTTAGATGAAGCTTTGATTTGCAATTGATTGATAAGATCTACTTCTGCAGTAATAAAGCCGGTTTCTAAACGCTCTGCCACCTCATCATGCTCCCAAAAAGCATTTTCATATTTTTCAAACCATTCTTCATACTCTTCTTTATTTGTTTTATCTAACAAAAGAACAGCAGGTGCAGATGCTGATACAGAAAGCAATGATTTATCGCCACATTTAATATCAACATTTACTTTTGCTTCTGTACTATTAACACTAACACTATTAGTATACAAAATATTAGCTATTTTAAGATTCATTGCATAATTTACATGTTTTGATTTTTCGATATCGAAATTCATTTCAAGTGCAATATGCTCAACATCTGCCTCTTTGAGTGAGAATGTAATTTTCGATGGCAACACTGCTGTATTAGGTTGCATATAATACTCATAACGATAATAACCATTTGTCACTTGCCATTGATACTCATAGTGAGCAGGAACTACATCTCCTTGTTCATAGTAATTATAAGAAAGATAGTGTCCATTTTCATCACAAAATTCAATCCATCGACCATAATTTCTATTTACATACTCATCAACATACACGAGTACATTATCACTATATCCTGGTGATTCAACCCATGTTTTAGAAGCAACAGAATCTGTTTCATATTCAAATTCTACTTCTATCTCTTCTCCTTTTCCTGTAAGCACAGCTTCACATTTTTCGCCATCTTCATTTTCAAAGCGAAGAACTATATTTTCTGATTTACCTACATATTCCCACACCTCATCATCATCATTAGCTTCGAATATACCTGTAAAACGAGGGAATTTATAGATTTCCATAGCAAGGTTATGAGTAACATCACCCTCTGTCAATTGTCTAACGCCACGAGCAAATTGGCGCAAGAAAGGCAATTCGTCCTCATAGTGTTCGTATGCAGGTTCCCAATCATAATCTTCATACTTATAAACCAAATAATCGGCTAACTCAATCAAATCACGTTGATCTTTTGGTTTAAACATCTCCATCAACTCTTCTGCAATTCCAACCAATTTATCTTTTTGTGCGTTTGGCGACAAAGTTTCCATTGCCTCTCCATTTTCATCTGTAACAAATGTGATACTATCCACATCTTCCAATGCTGCATCATATATTACTTTTCCTCCACGAGTCAATACGACTTGCGAAAAAAGCATTGTTGCACCCACGAGTGCCATCATTATAATAGAAAATATCTTTTTCATAATCATATCAATTTAATTAAATTAAAAACGAATATCTTGAAGTTTCATTTGTAAAGGAATATTCAACAATTGATTTGCTTTCAATGCTTTTTCTGATATTCCTTGCATTTTCATCGAAGCTTTTTGTTGTGGCGCATAATATTCATTGCTGAAATAAATATCACGATATATCATAGGAGCCATCTCGAATGGAGTAACAAACGTTTCAACCATTTCACCGGTTTCTTCATCTTTCACCATCTCTGTACGTAATCCATTCGGAGTATCAGCAAAAAATTCTAATCCCATAGACATATATGAAATACAAATATCAGTAGTACCTCTATCTAATTCATCTAGTGTCAAAGAGAAATCTCCATGTCTCACCAAACCTGTAATATATTCATCTCCAGTCTCTGTATTCAAATAATAGATATACGATGATTCCTGTTTCAACCACCAACCATATTCCGCTAAAAAATCATCTGCGTTAGGCCATTCTCCGGTTGTATAATATTGCTCATAATATTTACAATAAGAATAATCGTTAAAATAAGAGTTCGACGCACACAGAGGTTTAAAATATTTCTCCCCATTATATTCGGTTAAATAATCATCTTCCCAATATGAATCCATAAAATTATAATTTCCAAGAACATAATAAGATGTACCATCAGATACCCATGCAATAGGCACATATATATAATAATCCTCACCTTCAATACGCTCTCCATCTACCCAATTCAAATTAGAACCCAAAAGCCATAATTGCCCTTCAAGAACTACATCATTATCGCCATCACCATTATAGTCATAATCTAAAGGATATTCACGTCCATTTGTTCCCCAAAGCACATCATAAAATTGCACAGTCATTGGATCTGTTGGTTTTACAACAACTTTAATTGTATCTTCTATCTCTGTACCAACAATTTTAACAATTACATCTGCTTCCCCAGCAGCAACACCCATAAGTTCTTGTTCATAATAAGTTGAAGAATTTGCATTTGTGAACAAAACTACACTTTTATCCATAGAAATCCACTCATATTCAAAATTACTTGGGTAATAATTATTATTTTCGTTATCTTTAAAATAAACAAAAACTCCTTTAAAGCCTCCAACACCTAATTTAAGGACTTCCACTTCTTGATAATTTCCACCATAACCATCATAAGCCATAATACCCATTTCTACATCCTCTACTTTAACAATAGTTGACGCAGATGTCTTTGTATTTTTCAATTTAGCAGTGATAATAGCTTGACCTTCAGCCACAGCAATGACTTTTCCATTTTCATCTACAGTTGCTACTTTTTCATTAGATGACGCCCACTCCAAATCTTCTCTACATTCCCAACAATAAGGCTCAAAGCTAATATAGCCTCTTAATTCATCATATACTTGCCCTGGTAAAAGATAAACATAATCGTTATTGAATTGTAAACTTCCTTCGTAGCCTTTAACTACGACTTTACACTTTTGCTCCAACTCTGTTCCAATCAATTTCACTGTAACTGTTGCTTCACCAATGCCTCGTGCCACAAGATAACCATCGTATGAAACTGTTACAATATCTTCATCACTTGACTTATATTCCAACACACCATACGATTTTTTTGGAGAAAACTCTACATGAATCCATTTAGTTTTTTCGCCTCCATAATAACCGTAATACATCAACTCAACTTCATCATTCACCAACTCAAAATCTTCAACTTCATAGAACGAAATTTTATCTACCTCATCTATATTTTTGCTATAGATAACTTCACCGTCTTTCCACAACAAGACTTGAGCAAACATCATTGTGCTAAAAAACACCGATGCCAATAATAAAAATATCTTTTTCATAAACCTTATTCTTTAATAAATTTAACTACATTTGCTTTTGATTGAATCAAATACGAACCAACTGCAAGGTCGCTAACTTCGATTCGTGTAACTTCTGATTCAACTACTTGAGTTTTCACCAATACACCATCAATTGTATAAACACGAAGTACATCACCTATCTCCATACCTTCAATAAACAATTCATCCATTGATGGATTTGGATAAACCACCATTGAGAAACCATCAACGTTTTCAACGCTAGTTTCTGGTGTGTCTCCAATAACAATTTTTTGTACATCCTTAATCTTCGTAACATGCAATTCATTTCCTTCTTTATCAAAAAAAGCCATTTCATCACCATCCAATTCTACATAACCTAGTTGTTTTAATTCATAGGCTTGTTCTTCTGCCGAAAGATAAACAACTTTAATAGTAGTTACTGTAGCAAAAAGTGCTGTAGCCGACAATAACACCATAAATAACAATATAGTTCCTCTCTTTATGGAACTACAAATTTCATGTAAATGTTTTTTCATACACTTAAAAAATTAATTTCTAACCTACTCTATTCAAGGATTTTCGGCTTATTCCCAAAATATTTTTCAATGAAAGTATTTTCAAAAAAAATGTGCACTGATTTCATTCCAATAAAAATGAAATCGGTGCACAAATGTACAACAAAATGTGTGAACACACACCAAAAAAAACGTTAATAATTCTTAAAAACCTACCGACACCCTAAAATTAACCATAAACCCAGTCAAATAATTCGGCACGGCGTACTGCCCATTATAAATATCCGTAACCCAATAGTATGAGTTTACATTCTTGATATTAAACAAGTTGAACAATTCAAGGCTGAGCCAAATATTTTCTACTGGGTCGAGTTTGCGCATCCATTTATCGCGTCCTTGAATGAATCCACGCGATGCTCCTATATCGACACGATTATACGCCTTTGTGCGCAACACGGCTTGATAACGCTCAGAATGTGGTGGTCCAAATGGCAAACCGTCCGACCACACCAATTTCAAATGTACCTTATACTCAGGATGATTAGGTATATAATCTTGAAAAAACAACGAAATATTATATCTCTGTTCGTTTGGTCGCGAAATATAACCCGGACACACCTCGCCAAGATAATTTCCCACATTGCTATAAGCAGAATAATGGTCATCGAGAATATCTTCACGAGAACGCATCCACGAGAACGAAATCCATGAGTCGGTACCAGGCACAAACTCGCCAAACAATTTCACATCAACGCCTGCCGTATATGCAACTGCGTCATTCTCACCCGAATAGCGCACACGCACGTTATCGACATAGTAGCTTATCACTCGGTCCGATGGCTTATAATATGTCTCCATTGTCAATTTGAACGGACGATTCCACGCACGGAAAAAGTAGTCCATTCCAAACACGGCATGCAACGAACGCTGTGCCTTAATATCTTTATTCAGAGCAACATAGTTATTTCCATACTCATCGGTCTGCTCGGTGCGCAACTCTTTATAGAACGGTGCTTGATGATATACCCCTGCCGAAAGTCGGAAGTTTATATCGGCTTTCCAATCAGGGAAAAATGCCACCGTCGCACGTGGCGACACCAAAAATTCGTTATTGAACGACCAATAGTTTGCCCTCACACCTGCCGTGAATGCCCATGTGCCATGGTCAGCATGATGTTTATAAGTATCTTGTATATAAGCTTGTAAGCGATTTGAATACAAATCTACGTTCGAATAGAGGTTATAAATTATCTCTACCTGTTCTGGATTTACAGGCAATGTATATCCTGCCGAATCGCGACTCTCCCACTCGCTTATGCGGTCAAGCACTATCTCGCGCTGATAATTCACACCCCACTGCAACGCATTATTCGGCAACCTCCAATCGCCCGAATGACCTACATTTATCACCGTAGCACTCAAACGATTACGTGCATGCTCGTGATACATTCCCGTGCCCAACGACCCTGTCGGAGTCTCGCTCTCATCAGTCGCACCGCCACTCATATCCAATGCCGAAAGCCAATATTCGCCCGTAATATCGTAGGTCTCCTGCTCGTTGGTATTGAACGCACTAACATTAAATCCGAGCGTAACCTCATCGTTTGGGCGGTAATTAAATCCCAATGCACCAAAGTATGTGCGGAATATATCTCGCTCTTTTCCATCGAAATAGACCGTAAAATTGTTGGCATTCGATATTGTACCAAACGACGTACTCCTACTTTTTGGAGTGAAATTATAGTAGTTTTGCGATATATTGCCCAAGAATGTCAACTCCCATCGTTTCGACATCTGCCATGTCATATAGGTTTGATAATCCACGAAATATGGGCTATATTCGCCTTTGGTTTCGAGCGTACCGAGTAGCACTTGCATGGTCTTGAATCGCACTCCGTGCATCTGTGTGAAATTCTTGCCACTTGCGCCTACGTATGCCGACACACCTTGTAACGATGCTGCTAAATTTGCCTCGAATTCGGTTGGTTTCTTGTATGTTACATCCAACACCGATGCCATCTTATCGCCATATTTTGCATCAAATCCACCTGCCGAAAAGTTCACTTCACCCACCATATCGGGGTTGATAAAACTCAACCCTTCTTGTTGACCTGCTCGCACTAACAAAGGTCTATATACCTCTATACCATTGACATACACGCTATTTTCGTCGTAATTACCGCCACGCACCGAGTATTGCGAACTCATTTCGTTGTTAGAACTCACTCCGGCAAACGTAGTCAACAGACTCTCAATATTTCCGCCCGACGCATCAGGCATCAACCTTAGGCTTTCGCTGTCCAATGTCATCATCGTAGAGGTCTGACGCTGGTAACCTTTCACCTCTACTTCATCGAGCAACTCAGTGTCGGTCTGCAGATTAACCACTATAGTATAAGCCAACTCATTGCCTATAGCCACCTTGCGCTCGGCAGCCACATATCCCACACACGAAAATTGCAATGTAATAGAGTCTTGATGCTGAAACGACAATTCGAAATAGCCCTTTTCGTTTGTGATTGTGCCCGATGCCGTCTCTTTTATCTGCACTGTCGCAAACTCCACCGCACGCTTCTCCTCGTTAAGAACATAGCCCCTAACATACACCTTCTGCGCCGACACTGCCGACACCAACATCATTAATAATATCAATAGTTTATATTTCATCATGCTTTAGTCAATCTTGCATATTTCAACAACAATTGTTTCTCGCCAAAGTCGTCGAAATTGATACGGGCTTTGCGATTGTCACCTTCACCAGTAATTTCAAGAATTTTGCCTTGTCCAAATGTGCTATGTTCAACTCTTTCACCTGGATAGAAACCCATCACATCTTGCGCAGCAGCTGGCGCTTTCGATGCCGAACTCACAGGCTTAAACGTTCCCTTATGCGTCTGTTTTGGAACTGGTGATTTAATAATCTCTCTCTTTTTAAATAAACCATTAAATCTATCGCTTGACTCTGATTTAGTGAAATCGATTGTTGATTTATCAAACATTGAATATGGGTCCACAACTCCACCTCGTCCAAAAGCCGAATCTTGAGGCAATCGCAAATATCGCTTATCGATATCGTGCAAGAATCGGCTCGGATTAGAAAATTGAGTCTGTCCATTACGGAATCGACTTTTTGCGTATGTAATCATACAACGCTCTTTGGCACGAGTTATTGCTACATAAAACAATCGTCGTTCTTCTTCTAAATCTCGCTCTGTCTCAACCATCATACTCGGGAAAAGATTCTCTTCCATCCCTACAATATATATATAGGTGAACTCCAACCCTTTCGCCGCATGCACAGTCATCAACGTAACAGTGTTTTTATCCTCTGGCTTATCGGTATCTTGGTCGGTGATGAGTGACACTTCGTTCAAAAAGTTCACCAAACGTATGTCGTTATCGCCATTGTTCACTTTTTGGTCGCAGAATTCGTGCACTGCGTTCAAAAACTCTTGTATATTCTCTTTGCGTGCAAGATTTTCAACCGACGTATCTGCCGACACGTCTGCCATAATCCCCGACGCAAACACCACTCGCTCAGCCACATGATAAGCATCTTGCTGCTCATTCTCATCGAGAAACGAGTTGATCAACTCTGCAAATTTCTGCAATTTCCCTGCCGCTGCATTTTTCACATCAACCCCATATTTCAATGGGTCGGCGATTATCTCCAACGCTGGCACACGCGGATTGTCATGCACTACTTTCAACAATTTCTGTTGTGTTGTGTCACCAATGCCACGAGCCGGATAGTTTATCACGCGCTTCAACGCCTCCTCGTCCGACGGATTGATTATCAAACGCAAATAGGCGATAACATCCTTTATCTCTTTGCGTTGATAGAACGACAAACCACCATATATTTTATAAGGTATTCCGCTCTTACGCAACGCCTCCTCCAACACACGGCTCTGAGCATTAGTGCGATAAAGCACCGCCACATCCTCATACGCCGCAAATCGCTTATTCAGCACATGCTGAATATCTTTCGCCACGGCATATCCCTCCTCAAAATCGCTATATGTAGATACCACCTCTATCGGTTCGCCTACTGCCAACTTACTATACACCGATTTTGGTATCTGATTTCTATTCTTAGCAATCAACGAGTTAGCAGCATTCACTATCGTTTGCGTCGAACGATAGTTTTGTTCCAACTTAAACAAACGACAATTGGCAAACGAACGCTGAAAACCTAATATATTATCAATCTCTGCGCCTCTAAACGAATAGATACTCTGCGCATCATCGCCCACCACACACACTCTGCCATACTTGGCTGCCAACTGCATCACTATCGAGTGCTGCACCGTATTTGTATCCTGATACTCATCCACTAATATATACTGAAATCTATCCTGATAACGTGCCAATACATCTGGTCGTTGCTTGAACAAGAATGCCGTGTAAACCAACAAATCGTCGAAGTCCATAGCATTCGCCTCACGACAACGACGACAATAAGTCTCATATATGCGTCCAAATTCTGGTGTATTATGTCGCTTATCATCAGCATAATTTGCCGAATTAGCATTATATGCCGCAGGCATAACCAAATGGTTCTTTGCATTCGAAATTCTCGACTGCACAGCCCCCGATTTATACGTCTTATCGTCCAACCCCATCTCCTTTATGATACTCTTCACCAATGCCTTCGAATCAGCCGTATCATAAATCGTAAATTGTGGTGTAAACCCTATCACCTCTGCTTCTGCTCGCAATATACGCGAAAATATAGAGTGAAACGTACCCATCCATAGTCCACGCGATGCCGATGGCCCCACTACTGTCATTATACGCTCACGCATCTCACGCGCTGCTTTATTTGTAAATGTCAGAGCCAGAATATTATACGCCATCATTCCTTGTTCAAGCAAATACGCAATCTTATAGGTCAACACTCTCGTCTTGCCCGAACCCGCACCTGCCACAATCACCGATGCCCCTTCATTATACTCTACCGCCGCCTTTTGCGACTCATTCAACAATTCATCAAGATTCATCATTATATTCTTTTTATTATCTCCCAAAATCCTTTTTTATTACTTCCTTGACGTCTGATAATCCCCTTTTCTTTCAACGCACTCAAACGTCGTTTTATTGTGACATCCGACACTCCCAATCGAGTTGCATATTCGGCATAAGTCAAACTGTTGTCTTCCAACACCAAATCATAAACTTCCTTCTCTTTTGTGTCTATCACACATTTTATCGGGTCATACGTTACTTTTATCGAGTCACAAACATAGTTTATCGGGTCATCTTCTTGCGATTTCTTGTATTCTGCTATCTCATGTGCAAGATTTTTGATATGAACCCTAAGCAAAAACTCTCGAATTGGCGCAAGTGTCTCCGCCTCTCGCGAATCAATAAGCGCCTGTATATATTCTACTTTGTCCTCTTTTTGTATTTTAGAGAGTATCAATCCAAATTCATATTGCAACATATTCATCACCAAACGAGCCATTCGCCCATTACCATCAACCCACGGATGAATTGTAACCAATCGAAAGTGAATATCAAAACTCAACATATACTTCTCTATAACGCCGTCCGTATTCAACAAATCACGGCGTCTTTGATTCAATTCGTCACACAATTCTGCCAATTTCATAGGCACTTTTTGATAGTTCATATACGAACGACCGCCAACGCCCGCCGCAACTCCCACTAAACGCAAATCTCCTTTCGACGAATCAAACACACCTTGCGCCGTATTATACACTGCACCTGTATTTTTCATCACACATCCCGACAACTCTCGCAACATTTCAATTGAAAAATCCACATGTTCTTTCGCCCATTGCAGTGCTTTTTCATAAGCCTTCTTCAAGTCGATATTCATCATCTGTTCTTGCAACGAACGCCCCTTTGCCGTGATTCCTTCATCAAAAAGCAACTGATTCTCAATCTCCGTAATCGTACTGCCCTCAATAGCTGTCGAATGGGTAATAAGCGAGTAGAGATAGAATTTGTTATAATCTATCTGCTTTGCTATGCCCAACTCTTTATATTCGTTGAGCAATGCCAACAACTTATCTACTCCTTCAACTTGCATATTTATCAAATTAAATTTTAACCTACAAAGTTACACTTTTTTCTTCATATACACAACACCCCATCCAGTCCAAACCTCGGTTCTTCGTCAAATTAGTTGAACCCTTTATTTCAACATTCTTTCAATCCTAAAAAACGCACTAAAATATAGTTAGCACACTATATTGTCCCCCTCCCCTGCTTGTAAGGACGTAAAATTTTGCGTCTTGAAAGGTAGGGTTATCCTTCGTATATGTTTCGTATATCCTTCGTATATCCTTCGTAGAAGATATGGTGAAGGTAGGGTTATCCTATGAAGAGGGTTGCTGTTTGTTAGGGTTTTGTCGGGTTAGTTGAATGAAGAGATTTGTTGGCGAATATTTTTTCAACTAAACTGAAGAAGCCCCCTACCTTCAACCTACTATAAATATAGGATAAATATATGATAAACATACTATACAGCAATCCTCAAAAAAATCCAAACAATCCCTTGCCTATATCAAATAAATATCGTACCTTTACAACGATGTTACGTTTCATCCGTACATCAAACATTATAGTAAAGCGCAATCGCCTCTGAATCACCACCTCATCCGCAATTGAGCTTTATACATATGTACTATTGAGTAGTTACGCGGTTATCCGCGCGACTTCCTCATAAGTACATAGGGCTTGTGGTGAGCCTAGAGGCGTATGACGAAGTTGCGCCTTTTTTATATACTCGCTTCACTTAACACAAAAAAGTTTTATAAAGTTAGCGCAGCCGTCACCTCCCTCTCGGCAATATTGCAAAACAACTTTATAAAACTTTTTTAATTATGAAAAAATCTATTTTACTTTTAATGATTGTAGCTATTCTTCTTCCATCTTGCATGACCACACGAACAGCAGTTGGCTCATACAGAGAACAAGAAGGAAAAACATACACTTATTCAAAGGGTAAACAAATGTATCTTTTTTGGGGACTTGTTCCACTTGGCAGAACGCGCGTAGCTACTCCTGTTGATGGCAACTGCGAAGTGCGCACATCCTACAACTTCTGGGATGCTCTATTTTCTTGCATTACTGGTGGCATTTTTGAAATGCAAACTATCAAAGTAAAAGCCAAGAAAAACGAAACTGCAATAAATCAAGAGCCTATAAACATAGAAGATTCTAATAACATCAATAAATAATAAAACAAAAATCCTGCATCCTCCCCAAAAAGATGCAGGATTTTTTTATCTCCCTTTATGCTTTACCAAAACAGTATCCCCCCAGAATAGCGAAGCGTTCCAGATAATCCAAAATATTCACCCTCATTCTTTTTGGCACACAACTTGAACATATTATAGTATCATCACTAAAATCCCCTAAATACAACAAAAACGGGGTAATTCGTGCCATATTGTCACAAAAACCATAAAAAACAAACCTCGAAAACCAAGACATTATGGCACATCGTTAATAACTAATAACTAATAACTAATCATTACTCATTACAGAAAATATGTTCAATTTATCTGACGACCTAAACGATGCTCACACTGAGATGATTCCACTACTCGATGAAAGCGAAGACTCTCCAATCGAATGCCACGACAACGACATTCTACCACTGTTGCCACTACGCAATATGATTTTGTTTCCTAAAGTGGTGATGCCTATCACCGTAGGACGCAAAAAGAGCCTCCGCCTCGTGCGCGAAGTTTACCAAAAAGAGGGCGAACTCTTTGTCGGCACTCAAATAAATGCCAAAATCGAGAACCCTACACTTCAAGACATCTACCCTATGGGTACGGTGGCTCGCATCGTGCGCATTCTCGAAATGCCCGACGGCACTACTACGGTCATTCTCCAAGGTAAAAAACGCGCTACGGCTACCGAATTGGTTGCCGAAACCCCTTTCCACACCGTGCGCATCAATATCATGGACGAAACTGAACCTGCTGCCGACGACCGCGTATTCACTGCTCTTGTCGAGGCTCTCAAAGAGTTGGCTATCCGAATCATCAAGAATTCTAACTCTATTCCTGATGAGGCTACATTCGCTATCCGCAATATCGAAAAACCTATAGCGCTCATCAATTTCATCTGCTCTAACTTCAGTATCTCATTGAGCGACAAGGTGAAACTCCTCGAACTCAACGACCTCACCGAGCGTGGCTACCTACTACTCGACATCCTTACTAAAGAATCACAACTCCTTGAAATCAAGGCATCTATTCAAAATAAAGCTCGTCTCGACATCGACCAACAACAACGCGAGTACTATCTCCAACAACAGATGAAAACCATCCAAGAGGAATTGGGCGGCGACACTGCGAGTCAAGATGTGCAAGCTCTCAAAGAGAAGGCTAAAGGCAAAAAGTGGGACAACAAGGTGCGCGAAACTTTCGAACGCGAGGTGCGCAAACTCGAGCGTATACACCCAAACTCTCCCGACTTCTCGGTGCAACTCAACTATGTCGAAACCATAGTCAACCTCCCTTGGAACGAATTCACTAAAGATAATTTCGACCTCAAAAAGGCTCAAAAAGTGCTCGATCGCGACCACTTTGGCATGGAAAAAGTCAAAGACCGCATTATCGAACACCTCGCTGTGCTCAAACTCAAAGGCGACCTCAAATCGCCTATCATCTGCCTCTATGGCCCTCCTGGTGTGGGTAAAACTTCGCTCGGCAAATCTATCGCCGAAACTCTCGGCCGCAAATATGTGCGCGTGTCGCTCGGTGGTCTTCACGACGAGGCTGAAATCCGTGGCCACCGCCGCACCTATATCGGTGCTATGCCTGGTCGCATAATCCAAAACCTCAACAAATGCGGTTCTTCTAACCCTGTGTTTGTACTCGACGAAATCGACAAGGTCAACTCCGACTTCAAAGGCGACCCTGCGTCTGCTCTTCTCGAAGTACTTGACCCAGAACAGAATAATGCGTTCCACGACAATTTCCTCGATATCGACTACGATTTGTCGAACATCCTCTTCATCGCTACTGCCAACGACCTCAATACCATATCGAAACCGCTTCTCGACCGTATGGAACTCATCGAGGTGAGTGGCTATATCACTGAGGAGAAAATCGAGATTGCTACCCGTCACTTGATACCTAAACAACTTGAAATCCACGGCATTAAAAAGAACCAACTCAAATTCACTAAACCGGCGGTGAAGGCTATTATCGACAATTACACTCGCGAAAGTGGTGTTCGCTCGCTCGACCGCACTATTGCCAAAATCATGCGCAAAGTGGCTAAAAACATTGCTATCGACCCTGAGTTTACTACCACTATCAAACCTCAAGACCTCCAAGAGTATCTCGGCGTGTCGCACATCGACCACGATATGTACGACATCAGCGAATATTGTGGCGTAGTTACAGGCTTGGCATGGACTCAAGTGGGTGGCGAAATTCTCTATATCGAGTCGTCTATCAACACTCAAAAGGGCGGAAAACTCTCGCTCACTGGCAATCTTGGCGACGTGATGAAGGAGTCGGCTCAATTGGCTCTCGAATATATCAAGTCGCACAATACTCAATTGGGTATCAGTGCCGAAGATATCGAAAACCACAGCGTGCATATCCACGTGCCCGAAGGTGCTATCCCTAAAGACGGTCCATCGGCTGGCATCGCAATTCTCACGGCTTTAGTCTCTAGCTTCACTGGCCGTAAGGTCAAAAATCGCCTTGCTATGACTGGCGAAATCACTCTCCGTGGCAAACTCCTCCCTGTGGGTGGCATCAAAGAGAAAATCTTGGCTGCCAAACGCGCTGGTATCAAAGAGATTATCCTCTGCGTCGATAACCAAAAAGACGTGAACGAAATCCAACAAGAATATCTCGACGGTCTCCAATTCCACTTCGTCCGCAACATGGCAGATGCCCTCGCTATCGCAATCGAGAAATAAAAAGGCAACCACAATGAAACGATATATATATATAGTATTAATTGTGAGCTTTGCACTAATTAGTTGCAAACGCGAGAAACGTCATGCCGACTTGACAGGCATAGAATTCGATATAGAAATAGAACGATTTGATAGTGCATTTTGGTCATTAGACACGATGCAATTGGCAGATGAATTTGCCAGATTATCAACTCAATGTCCTGATATTACGCCTATTTACACCGAGAATGTAGTGCAATTTGGGCATCCAGATTCGGCGATTACGCATGACACGTACAAATTGTTTCGCTCAAACAATGAGGTTAGCAAATTATATGAAGATGCATTGTCGATATATGCAGACTTGAGTGATATTGAAAAGGATTTGACTACAGCATTTCGTCGCGCTAAGTATTTTTTACCACAATTCGCTACGCCACGTGTATATTGCCATGTGTCGGGATTAAATCAAAGTCTTATTGTTGGAGAGGGATTTATATCATTGAGCATAGATAATTATTTGGGCGAAGACTATTACCTCTATAAAGAAATTGGGATATATAAATACCAACGCCCAAATATGTGTAGAGCCAAGGTTGTACCCGATTATATAACCGCCTGGTTGTCATCTGAATTTTCGAACAGTTTAGCCGACAATCTTTTATCAGACATGATTCGCTATGGTAAGATACTATACACAGTATCAGTACTATTGCCAGAAACACCAGAACATGTTATTATGGGATATTCAGAAGAACAATGGAAATGGGCAAACGAAAATGAAACTAATATGTGGAATGCTTTAATTGCGTCAAAGGACTTGTATTCAACAAGTATGCTAACAAAAAACCAATATATTGGAGATGGACCATTCACAAAACCATTTACACAAGAATCACCTGGACGTGCTGGAACTTATGTTGGATGGAGAATTGTTGAAAATTATATGAAATGTAATCCTCAAATATCTATCCAACAACTACTCCAACAACCAGACGCACAGGTCATATTGAATAATTCGAACTATAAACCGTGAGAAAATTGAAAGTTGAGAATTGAGAATTGAGAATTGAGAATTGAGAATTGAATTCACCAACAACTATATTAATAATCAAAATGCCCAATAGTAACCCATTAGATTTATTAAATGCTTATATTAAAGAGCATAAACTGAGACACACTTACGAACGCGAGCGTGTGTTGGAGTATATTCTGACCATTGATGGGCATTTCACAGTGCAATCGGTGCACGAACAAATGAATGCCGACCAACCCATTGCACGCGGTTCGATATACAACATTTTAGAACTATTTGAAAAGATAGGAATCATAGTGCGCCACCCCTTCCCTGGTAACGAAGCGCAATACGAAACCACTGCACGAGCCAACACACATCACCACCGCGTTTGTATATCATGCGGTGCAATAAAAGAGTTTTCGGACCAAAAATTCAATAAAGCAATAAAGAATAGGACATTTTCGACATTCGAGAAACGATTTCACTCAATATACCTATACGGTGTGTGCAAAAAATGCCAACCCAAAACAAAAAAGACAAAAAAATAATGACTATCGGCTATTGACCAATAGTCATTATTTTTTTAATCATTTTTATTTTTTCGCTTGGTATAGGTAAAATAGCGAGCTGCGCGGTGAGGGACACCAACTTCGGTTTCGGCAAGGGCAGAGATACCCTCGAGTTGCATCATGCGTTTTTGGAAGTTGCGCACATCGCTCTTCTTTTGATAAATAGTATCATGAAGATTACGTAACTGAGTCATCGTAAACTTTTTAGGCAAAAGTTCAAACATAAGATATGGCTCATATTTGAGTTTCAAACGAATACTCTCCAATGCAGCAGCGATAATATCTTTATGGTCGAAAGCAAGATGTTCATGACGATAATCCTCGATATTAAGCCACACAATCTGACCTTTTTGACTTGAAGATTGTTGCTTTATTCGATTATTTATCTTGATAAGAGCCACATATCCAACCGTAACAAGACGACTAATATGCAATCGTTTCACCTTTTCCATCCATGGCTCATCGGCAAAACTACTACGCTGAGGATTTCCAAATGCTTTAAATTGATGCAAATAGATGTTTGTTAGCCCTGTATATTCTTCAAGTATTCGATAGGCTGCACTATCGAGATCTTCATTAGGAAGAATAATACTACCAGGCAATTTACGATTATTATAGCCCTCTAATTCTTCTTCCGTCTCGTAGTCATTTCGCTGTACTAATAAGACTTTCAATCGATTACCATCAAATCCAAACACGACACAATCGACTGAAATCTCAGGTTTATAGTTATTTATAATACTCATTAATAATAAAAATTGAAAATTAATCGTACTTTTTGCTGTATTTTGCCACAAAGATAATACTAATTTTACAAATCACAAAATTATTGACAATTTTTTAATCAAAAAAAATAAAATATTTTTTTATCGAAAAGTGTATTATACAAAAAAAATATATTATCTTTGTGGTTGAATTAGTGTGTATGAACAAAATCTGACATGAAAAAAGAAATAGAACGTTATTTATCTAAATATCAATACGAATCACTCAACATAAAAGCTGCTTTTTTCGACATGGATGGTGTGCTATTCAACTCAATGCCATACCATGCAGAAGCGTGGAAACGCACAATAAATGCCCACGGAATACCTTTTGAATTACATGATGCGTATGTTTGCGAGGGAAGAACAGGGGCAAGTGTGATAAACGAAGTGTTCTTAAAACATAAAGGACGTGAAGCTACAGAAGAAGAGATACAATCGATGTACAAAGAAAAAAGCGATTGTTTCAACTCTATTTCTAAGATAGAACGCATACCTAACGTTGCGCCATTATTAGAACAATTGAAAGCTGACGGAGTTGATATTTATATAGTAACTGGCTCTGGTCAAGAGTCATTGTTGGAGAGATTAAACAAATGGTTTCCAGGTATCTTCTGTAAAGAAAAAATGGTTACGGCTTTCGATGTTAAGAAGGGAAAACCTGATCCAGAACCTTACTTAATTGCATTAGCCAAATCAGGAGTTCAACCCAATGAAGCATTTGTAGTTGAAAATGCACCGTTAGGAGTAAGGTCAAGTGTAGCCGCAAGATTATTTACATTTGCCGTAAATACAGGCATTCTTACGACCGAAGAGTTAGCATGCGAAATTAACGATAGCGGTATCGTATTGCCCGACATGAAGGCTGTAAAAGACTTCTACTTAAAAGAATTGAAAAAGATATAAAGATATTATATGAGAATAAAACTAACCTTATTTTTTCTTCTTTTTGTACTAATTAGTTTTGCAAATGATTCTACAAAACACGCATTTGTAGAAAAACTTGCAAATACCGATCACGCATCCAATGCCGATGGGGAGCGACTAGAAAAAGAAAAAATGAGCGCTGCTGATTACGTGCCAGAAATACATGGTACGGTGAGAGCAAAATATGAATATTCTCCAATAGCAGACGCAAGTCGTTTTCAGGTGCGTAATGCACGATTTTCGGTTACCGGCAATGTTCACCAAATGGTGGCATATAAGGCTGAAGTTGAATTATCTGATCGTGGACAAACAAAAATACTTGATGCATATGCTAGAGTAATACCAATCAAAGGATTGTCGTTTACACTGGGACAGGTTAAAAAACAATTTTCAACTGACAATTTGCGCTCACCGCACAATATGCTATTCGCCAATCCTGCATTCATTGTGAGTGAATTTGCCAATCTACGCGATGTGGGCTTCACCGCAGGATACAATGCTAAAGAGTACATACCAATTGAAGCTATATTTGGAGTATATAACGGCAACGGACTATACGACCAAAAGATTTGGAAAAAACATTTCGACTATACTGGCCGATTGATATTTACTACATGCAAATTCTTTGCATTCGACCTCAACTGGCAATCAATCAAACCTGAAAATGTAAGAATGAACGTATTTGATATGGCAATGAGAGCCGATTTCTACGGCGTACATCTCGAAGCAGAAGGTGCTTATAAAATATATCAAAACGATGTTTATAAACCATCATACGGATTCACGGGTATAGTCTATTACGACGTAATGCTTCCAAAAGTATTTCATCACTTAAGAATATTGGGTAGATACGATATGATAACTGATGATTACGATGGCTCGGAATTGATAAAAGAAGATGTTGGAACAGTATATCCAACTACAACTACTGCACGCCAACGCATAACAGCGGGAGTAACATTAGGATTGGCAAAACCAATATTAGCAGAATTAAGAATCAACTACGAAAAATATTTCCACAACGATTTAAATACAATTAGTGCCGATGACAACGACAAATTGGTGATTGAAATTGTGGCAAGATTTTAACCAATAGACTATTAGTAGCGAGACTCAAAACAACAAAATAGAGATAACGCATCAATCCTAATTCCTCATTACAACAATTAACTAATCATTAATAACCAATAACTAATCATTAACGTTATGTACAACGAATTTCAAAAGCATCTCACAGCCGAGCTCGATGCTATTAAAGAAGCTGGCCTTTATAAAAGTGAACGTTTGATCTGCTCACCTCAAAGTGCAGAAATCACAGTTGCAGGCAAACAAGTGTTGAACTTCTGTGCAAACAACTACCTTGGTTTGGCTAACCACCCAGCGCTTATCGAAGCAGCTAAAACTGCTATGGACGAACGCGGTTATGGTATGTCTTCTGTACGTTTCATCTGCGGTACTCAAGATCGTCATAAAGACCTCGAACAAGCTATCGCTAACTTCTTCGGCACTGAAGATACTATCCTCTATGCAGCATGTTTCGATGCTAACGGTGGTGTATTTGAACCACTTTTGACAGCAGAAGATGCTATCATCTCTGACGCATTGAACCACGCATCTATCATCGATGGTGTTCGCCTTTGCAAAGCTCAACGTTTCCGTTATGCAAATGCTGATATGGAAGACCTCGAAAAACAACTCCAAGCAGTAGCTAACTGCCGTTTCAAACTCATCGTTACTGACGGTGTGTTCTCAATGGACGGTAACGTTTGTCCTCTCGACAAAATCTATGAATTGGCAAACAAATACAACGCTATGATCATGGTTGACGAATCGCACTCTGCTGGTGTAGTAGGCGAAACTGGTCGTGGTGTAACTGAATTGCACAACCTCCGTGGCGAAGTAGAAATCATCACTGGTACTCTCGGTAAAGCATTTGGTGGTGCTGTAGGTGGCTTCACAACAGGTAAAAAAGAGATTATCGACCTTCTCCGTCAACGTTCACGTCCTTACCTCTTCTCTAACTCATTGCCTCCAATGGTAGTAGCAGCAGGTATCAAAATGTTCCAAATGATGGAAGAAACTAACGAATTACAAGACAAACTTCACGCAAATACTGACTACTTCCGTGAAAAAATGCTTGCTGCTGGTTTCGATATCAAACCTACTCAATCAGCTATCTGCGCAGTAATGCTTTACGATGCTAAATTGTCACAACAAATGGCTGCTCGCCTCCAAGAAGAAGGCATCTACGTTACAGGTTTCTTCTATCCAGTTGTTCCTAAAAACGAAGCACGTATCCGCGTTCAATTGTCAGCTGCTCACGAACAAGAACACCTCGACAAAGCTATCGCTGCATTTACTAAAATCGGTAAAGAACTCGGCGTGATTAAATAATTTTTAGTAACTAGTAAATTAGTAGCGAGCAACAAGAGCCATTCGGCAACTAACTCGCTACTAAATATATAAATAAAAAAAACGAGGCGAATCCGAGTAATATCTCGCAACTCGCAACTCGTTACTAAACATCTAAAAACATGAAAGCTTTAGTAAAAAAAGAAGCAACCAAAGGTATTTGGATGAAAGATGTTCCAATGCCAAAAGTAGGCGTTAACGACGTTCTCATCAAAATCAAAAAAACTGCTATCTGTGGTACTGACCTCCACATATATAAATGGGACGAATGGAGCCAAAAAACTATCAAAACTCCAATGACTATCGGTCACGAATATGTAGGTGTAGTAGCAGAAGTTGGTCCTGGTGTTCGCAATATCAAAGTGGGCGATCGCGTAACTGGCGAAGGTCACATCGCTTGTGGTCACTGCCGTAACTGCCGCCGTGGCAAAGAGCATATCTGCGAAAACAGTATCGGTGTAGGCGTTAACCGCGATGGCGCTTTCGCTGAATATCTTGCTATCCCTGAGTCTAACGTTGTGAAACTCGATGACCGTATCTCTGACGATATGGCTGCTATCATGGACCCATTCGGTAATGCTACTCACACAGCATTGTCATTCCCTTTGTTGGGCGAAGACGTACTCATCACAGGTGCAGGTCTTATCGGTACTATGGCTACTGCTATTGCACGCTTTGCAGGTGCTAAAAACGTAGTAGTTACTGACTTGAACGACTACCGTCTCGACATCGCTAAAAAAATGGGTGCTACAATGACTGTCAATGCTGCTAAAGGCGAAACTGTTGCCGGCGCAATGGAAAAACTCGGCATCCGTGGCTTCGACGTAGGTCTCGAAATGTCAGGTTCACCTATCGCATTCCGCGACATGGTTGCTAATATGTACAATGGTTCTAAAATCGCACAACTCGGTATCCTCCCTCCAACTACAACAGTTGACTGGAGCGACATTATCTTCAAATCACTCACTATCAAAGGTATCTACGGTCGCGAAATGTGGGAAACTTGGTATCAAATGCAACAAATGTTGGTTTCAGGTCTCGACCTTACTCCAGTAATCACTCACCACTTCTCTGTTGACGATTTCCAAAAAGGTTTCGACGTAATGGAATCTGGTATCTGCGGTAAAGTTATCCTCGATTGGGAAAAATAACTTATAAAATTCTAATTTTTTATAAATATTGCTATCTTTATATTTTTTTAATATAAAGATAGCATTTTTTTTTGTAACTTTGTACTATTATTAAAAAACAAAGAACAAATGAAAAAAACAATTAGATTTTCAACTCTTTTTATTTTCTTATTAATCACCACTACCCCATTATACTCACAGTGGTGTTCACTCGGAGTTAAAGGTGGATATAGTTCTATATTAAAACAAACTCAAAGTTATAATGAATTTTTCAGTACAACCAATAACCTTCAAAATGGAGGCCACATAGGTATATATATGCGTTTAGGTCACACATGGTATATCCAACCTGAAGCATTATACAATTACTATAATTATAAATCGACAATCAACAATACTAACACACAATACAATATACACACAATTGATGTTCCAGTATTATTAGGTGTACATTTAGTTAATACAAAAATGTTCAAAATGAGATTAATGGCTGGACCAAAATTTAATTTCAACATAGGGAAATTAGATAATATAACAGCTGAGACTTTTACTCAAGAATTACGCAATACACGACTAGCCCTTGATTGTGGCATTGGATTTGATATTTGGCGTATTACTATAGATTTTAGATACAACCTTATGCAGGATATATTCAAAATACAAAATTCTGAAAGCATAACATTAAACAAAAAACCTCAACACTCAATACAAAGTTCTATCGGATTTCGCTTAATAGGCAATAACAAAAAAAATAAACATAAAAGATAAGAGATGCAATAATTTGCATCTCTTATCTTTTTTCATATCGCCGATTTTTACGCTCCGATTTATATTTCAATGTTATATTCCGATCAACCTTCGCTTTCCCTTGATTCCAACCTTGTTTAGGATAATCTAAATTAACCAATATCGTATCGCTCTGATACGCGCCATTACGACGACCATCCACATCTCGCGCTATAACACAAACTGTTTGATGTGGCCAACCTTTATAATCGACTTCGAATGCTCCATCTTTTGTGGTAGTTGCAACACCTAACGTTTTATTATGAACATCTTGTACCTCTACCTCTATATTACGTATAGATTTCGATTTAAGATTTTTCACTCGCCCTGACACTTGAAATTCACCCGATGGCACACCATACATTGCCATTACTTGATCGCTTGATGAAACTCCAAAACAAGACAAAATAGAAAAAATCACAAAATTAAAAACACGTAAAATTATAGTTTTCATTTCTTCTCCTTAATTTTTATTATATAATCAGGGCCATCAAGAGGTGCACTAAAATTCAGGATAACCCCTTTTTTAGTTTTTTCATAATCTATTTTTGCACCATCTGCCAATGCTACAACAGATTCAACTTTGAAATCAAGAGGTAAATACAATGATGAAACATTTTGGTCCAAAATATGGACATAAAGCACATCATCTTTACGAGTTGTTACACCCCACGATTGCGGTTTTATATCTCCTGCTATTGTACCATATATCGCTTCGCCATTAATCCTTAACCACTCACCCATCCCCTTAAGGCGTTCAAGTGCAACGACTGGAAGTTCACCACTCGGTTGTGGACCAATATTGAGTAATAGGTTAGCCCCCATTCCTGATGTCTTAGCCAACAAACGAATCAAATCATCGACAGATTTATAATTTTGATCTGCAACCTTATACCCCCACATACCATTCATTGTTTGACATGTTTCAAGAGGGAGGTTACTTATATCCATATCACCCGAATAGCCAGCCTTATTCTCACCCGGCACATCTCGTTCAAATATTTGAATATCTTCGCCTTGATGAACATTAACATGATGATTATTACCCACTAAACATGAAGGTTGCAATCTATGAATCAGTTCATACTGATAATCTAATTGCCAATCAAATGGCACAGTATCCATATCGTGATCCCAAAAACCATCAAACCAAATAGCTCCTATTGGTCCATAATTAGTCAACAATTCGGTCAATTGATTATTCATAAAATCATAATATGAATTCCAATTAGCCTTAGCTGGGTCACGATATTTAGTTCGAGCCGTACGTCCCTGAGGATAATCTTCTCGGGTCCAATCGATATGAGAATAATACAAATTAAGCATTATCCCCTGCTTATGACACTCTTCCGCCAATTGTGCAACCACATCTTTACCATAAGGCGTAGCATCGACTATATCATAATCCGAATAATCTGTGTCCCACATCGAAAAACCATCATGATGACGAGATGTAAATGTAATATATTTTGCTCCTGATTCTTTAATTGCCGCAACCCATTCCGATGCATCAAACTGCGCAGGATAAAAACCTGCTGCCGCTTTGGCATACTCTTGAGGGTTAAGTTTAGCATTATGAAGATACCATTCTCCCTGACCGAACATACTATAAATTCCCCAATGAATAAATATGCCGAACTTCATATCCGAAAATTCTTTTCTTGCTTTCAAATTTTCAGACGTAGGCACATATCGCTGAGCCATCAACGAAACTACTAAAAGCAGCAATACAAAAAGCAAATATATCTTCTTCATAAATACCTCTAATACAAATCTATCCACTCCCAACGATTGCCTTGATAATCAAGAAATCGTTCGAGGTCGGTACGTTTAATAATCAAAGATGCTGTATTTTCGCATGGGTGATACGATACTCTCTCGGCTTGTTGAAGATTACGATCAACAAAGACTATAACATGGTGATCTACATCATTAATCAAGCCAAACGGAGTAACCGAACCGGGTTTCACGCCTAAATAACGCATCAATCGCTCTGGCGATGCAAACGAAAGTTTGCCTTGATGCAATTGCTGTTCTATAGCATGAATATTCATTTCGGCATCACAATCCAACAATACCAAATAGTGCTGATTGCCTTTGTGATTACGAAAAAATAGATTTTTACAATGTCGTGCATCATGCCCTGCCCAATATTGTTTTGCAATTTCAATAGTTGGTGCTTCGGGATGTTCAATATATTGATACTCGATACCTAATTGTTCGAGTAGTTCATACAGTTTTGGATCACCATTCATACTAAAATTAAAAATTGAGAATTGAGAATTAAGAAATACTTATCAAGTATGCAAAGTTACTAATTTTATTTGATTTCAATGCAATCTACGATATTTTATTTTATACGACAACAATATATGCATATCCGTACGATGAGGTGATGCTATCAAATCGTGCGACGAGCCAATAACCTCTCTATCGGAATATATAGTTTGTGCAATACGAAATGCGGCAGTCAATCCAAACTTAAATTTATAATCAGCCATCACATACCACCTAAATGCCGAACCATAAAGTGCTGGAGTATAACCCGACATCGGCACATCCGATTCATACAAATAAAATCTATTAGCCCACGTTGGCGCACCATACAACGCCATACGAGCCTTCAATCGCAAAGGAACTACACTCACATCATACGCCACATCTTGATAAAACAACCACCCAAACGTAGGTTTCGTAAATGCTAATCCTATCTTCTCTTGTGCCAAATTAATCTGCCCTCCCGTCACAAACCGACAATTCGCCTCTGCATATGAAAATTTAAGATACAACTGCCCCACTCTATCTGTCGATGACTGCGAAACATACCAATTCTCCTCTCTATACCAAACAGGACGAACTTTATAACGAAGCGATGCATATAAAATCTTGTTACCCAAAAATGAACCTTGAAATTGCGAACGAAGCTCATATCCCAACAGCGACGATGCTGTCACAACCGACGACCATAATGGCCTATACACATCAGCCAAAAACGAAAGATTTTTCGACCTTTCTACTGGTATCTGCATCGCAAAACTCGCGCCATGCTCTGCATTTACGCCCGACAAAGATGAAGATGCATTAGCCCAAAAAGCATGATAACGAGGCGCAAAATAACGATGTGTCATCGCAAATTGCAATTCACTCATCGGCCGCACCAACAATGTATTAGTCGTTGCCATAGCACCCCCCTGACACAAAGCCGTCTCTCCCGAAAACCACACCCCCCTTTTATGAAACCCATAATCCAGCGAAACTCCCCACTGCCTATCTCCCTCAAAATCATTAGCCGACCACTCTCCACCACCCAACACTGCTGGCAACGAAAATAATCCACCATATGCCGTCACTCCTAAATTAAAAAATCGCTGATTATAACTAGCATTCACACCAAATGTATGCAAATCCAAAGTCCTTCTTCTACCAATCTCTCCCACCGAACGATGATACCCCGACGAAGAAAATGAGTGCCACACCCCACCCGTCGTATCTGCATCAAGCGCAGTATAACCATAAAAAGGGGTAACCGAAAAACGATTAAACTCAATCTCTACAGCACCACCCAAAAACGTCGGTTGCTCCGACACCCCACCATAACCACTCACCCCATACGACGACGAATTACGCCTCAACACCTGCGACAATCTATCTCCATACATTGCTTGACCAAACAAAAGCCCTCGACCAAAACCGACACGATACCCCCCAACCACCGCACGACTAACATTCGCCAAATTAGAAACCTCTACAAATCCACGATAAAGATCAAAACCTCGTCCCCCATTCTTAAACCACGGCTCACCAGCATCCGACTCCGCCGTAACTCCAACCCTAAAATTATTCCCCGCCTCTAAATCATAACGCCCCAACAATCTAAACGGCGCACCCAAATAATGCCCCGTCTGATAACCACTACGAGACTCTAATGTCACATCCGAACGCATCGCCACCTTATGCTCCATATATCTAAACGCATCCCCCCAACGCACACTATCAACCACTTCATCAACACACAACACCGTCGGAAGCAACAAAAGCAAAGGCGACTCTATATCGTGCACCAACTGCAACTCCCCCAACGACCGCACCGGACCATAATAATCTGCATAAAACAACAACTCCTCAATCATCTGATCATTAACAAAAAACAAATCCTCAAATTGCTGCCTCGTAGCACTATTCCATTCAATCGGATTATCATACGCCCTACGCAAACGTAACTCCAAATCCTGCACATCCAATGCCTCGCCCGAATCATCCTCACCCAAATAATTCAATACCAAATTATAAAATTCATCAAACGAAAATCGCTCAGCACAAACCAACGATACTGACATAAACAACATCAATATCGCCAAAAACAACCTTCTGATACAACCAAAATTCATCACAATTTTCATTCAATAAAATACAATAAGCCCCCCCCAAAAAAAAAAATCAAAATCTATATGACAAATTCGACAATAACGACAACCCAATTCTAAAATCCGCCTCCACCATCAAGTCAAACCAAAAACCACCAAAACCAACCCCCACTCCAAGCGACGGAACTACATAATCCTCTCCTCGCGCACCTGCCCTAACAAGCAACTCCGGCATAATCCGATACTTCATCCCCACAGCCCAATCAACCCCTCGATTAAGCACATACCCAACCTCAACCAACAAATCCAAATCATCTATAAAACCATAATTACACCCCACATGCATCATCACTGGCAACCGCCTAGCCACATCATTATACGCAATCTGCGTAAACGACGGATTAAACATTCTAAAACCCAACACACATTTCTCCGTCACATCCACCTGCAACCCAACCTGAGCCGTAAATGCATGACGATAACCCACCTCATCTGGTAAAAACATATTAAAATAATCAAACTCAACTCCCACTGCAACAATGCCAAACCTCCGTGCCACAGCCACCGCAGCCATCATCTCATGATAATCCGCATACCCAAAGAAATTAAACGACGCACCAATATTAAAATATTCAGTCGGCACTGCCACCGAAAAATACTCATCCGACAACTCTGGCGCAAAATAACGATTCTCATACCCCACCGAAACCACAACTCCTCCCTCTCGCGATAATGTAGCTGGATTAGCAAAAGCCAACCACCTATCCGTAAACACCACATCTGCACCAGCAGGAGCTACCCCCGAAGGCAAAATTTCCTGTACCTGAGCCAAAACTTGACTCAAATACAGGAAATTAAATATCAATATAAAAAATATCTTTTTCAATCCACCTTAATCCAATTTGATATAACCGAAATAATATTCTGACGAGCCATATCTGGTTGCATAGCCTCCTCAAGCGAAATCGAACGAGACGAAACCTCCAAACACTCCGACACTCCAGCACGAATAACAGCCTCTTTATCAACAATCTGCCCTGCAATAGCCAACACAGGCACTCCAGCTTGATTTGAGCGACGAAGCAATCCTGTCAATGCTTTACCCATCAACGATTGAGCATCAATAGTACCCTCACCCGTAATCACCAAATCTGCCTCATCAACCAAATTATCAAAATCAAGAATATCAAGAATACAATCAATACCCGAACGAAGTTTCGCATTCAAAAGCGCAGCAAAAGCACCACCAAAACCACCAGCTGCACCCATACAAGGTTGATTTTCAATCGTAACCCCACAACAACGACGCCAAACATGACTAATATGACGAAGTCCTGCATCAAGAATCTTAACCTCCTCAGCATTAGCACCTTTCTGTGGCGCATAAATACAAGCTGCTCCTTGAGGACCAAACAACGTATTTTGAACATCACATGCAACTGTCAACTCTACATCTGCCATCTTACGCTTAAGCGACGACAAATCAAGATGAGTAACATCCTGAAGCATTGCCCCTGTAATAGGAGCCTTAATTACACGCCCTTGCGAATTATAACAACGCAAACCTAAAGCTTGCATAGCTCCAAGACCTGCATCATTAGTTGCACTGCCTCCAATACCAATCAAAAATTTACGATAACCCAAATCCAAGGCTGCTTGCATCATAACACCTACTCCATATGTAGTAGTATTCATTGGATTACGCTCTTCTTCCGACAATAAAGTAAGTCCTGCAGCCGCAGCCATTTCAATAATCGCACAACGACCAACAGCACCAAATTGTACCTTAATAGGACGCATCAAAGGATCGACAGCATCAATAGTATGATAACGACCGCCAAGATGATTAACCAACACCTCAGTCAAACCCTCTCCTCCATCACTCAACGGCAAAGATACAACTTCACACTCTGGTACCACATCATTAAATGCTTTTGTCACCGATTCTGCAACCTCAGTAGCCGTCAAAGATCCCTTGAAAGAATCCACAGCAATAACCACTTTTCTCATATTAACTTATTTTGTATCAATAGATTTATATTTTCATAAAATACATGCAAAGTTACAAAAAATAATTCAATTCAACACACCTTTACAGTATAAAAATTACACAATGATAGTATATATACACAAAATTTACAAGAAAATTCTTGTATAAAAGAATAAAAAATAGTAACTTTGCACTATTATGACAGATAATACCATATTCGAAAATAAAAAGATAGCATTCCAAACCCTTGGATGCAAACTAAATTTTGCCGAGACATCGGCATTAGGACGACAACTAAAAGATATTGGATTTGAAAAATGCAAAGCTAACGAAGACGCCGATGTAGTGATAATCAACACATGCTCTGTAACCGATACTGCCGATAAAAAAGGCAGACAAATGATTCACCGCATGGTAAAAAAATATCCTAATGCCTACATAGTAGTAACCGGATGCTATGCACAACTAAAACCTGAAGAAATAGCTAATATAGAAGGTGTTGATTTAGTACTTGGTGCAAACGAAAAAGTCAACCTTACCGATTTTATCGACAACATCAAGAAAAAACAACAAGCAGAATATCATGTAGTCCGCACAGCACAAATTCGCAATTTCCGACCTGAATGTAGTGCAGACGACCGCACACGACATTTTCTTAAAGTACAAGACGGATGCGATTACTATTGCACCTACTGTACCATTCCGTTCGCACGTGGTCGCAGTCGCAACGCCACAATAGCAGAAACCATCAAAGTGGCAGAAAAAGCCATTGCCGATGGAGCAAAAGAAATAGTACTCACAGGTGTAAACACAGGCGATTTCGGACGTAGCACTAACGAAACTTTCTTCGACTTAATTAAAGCTCTTGACGCAATAGATGCCGACGTAAGATACCGCATTTCTAGCATCGAACCCAACCTATTAACCGACGAAATAATCGATTTTGTTGCATCGTCACACCATTTTGCTCCGCATTTCCATATTCCACTACAAAGCGGAAGCAACGAACTTCTCAAATTGATGCATCGCAAATACGACACAGCTCTCTTTGCTTACAAAATAAACAAAATCAAACAAGTAATGCCAAATGCATTCATCGGCGTTGACGTAATGGTTGGCGTACGTGGCGAAACTCCCGAACTCTTCGAAGAATGCAAAACCTTTATCGAAAATCTTCCTATTAGCCAATTACACGTATTCACATATTCCGAACGAGCAGGAACCAAAGCACTCAACATCACTCCAATCGTACCAATAAACGAACGCCGTCGCCGTAATGAAATACTACAACACGTATCCGAAGCTAAACTCAAAACATTCTATGATAATCAAATAGGTAAAGAAGCCATAGTACTTTGGGAAGACGCAAAAAAAGGAGACAAAATGCACGGCTTCACCGAAAACTACGTAAAAGTAGAATGCAAATACGACAAAACCAAGGTAAACACTTTTGAAAAAATAACAATAAAATTATAAAAGACTATGGGAAAAGAAGTTGTACATACAGGAATTGGGCACAACATCATAGCTCAAGGCACTAAAATTGTGGGAACCATCACTACAAATAGTGATATTCGCATTGACGGAGAATTAGAGGGAGATTTAACCTGCAAAGGCAAAATAGTAGTCGGACAACAAGGCAATATAAAAGGCAACGTTGAATGTACAAATGCCGAAGTGATGGGGAACATCAACGGCAAAATGATAGTGAGTGACACACTCTCTCTCAAAGCCACATCAAAAATCTGGGGACAAATCAAAACCAAAATCCTCAGCATCGAACCAGAAGCACAATTCACTGGTTCATGCGAAATGGGCAATGCCAACAACGCCCAACCCACAAAATAACAATAACCCCAAACAAAAAAATAGAACCAAAGAGCATCGCCCAACCCAATGAGCGATGCTTTTTTTAATCATAAAACCTATTTCACTCTCCTTATTTTGTAGAAAATCGTAGATAAATCAAAAATAATTTTTATCCACAAAACGCACATATTACACATAATTTGATTATTTATTATTGCTGTCCAATAAAAAATAAATTAATTGCCTAAAAGGATAATAGATAAAGTAAATATGAGATAATTTGAAAAAAGGGCTTGTAATTTGTATTACATATTTAAAGAAAAGTCCCGTAGGGACAATAGAAGCCAGCTGGGAGTGTAAAAATTGCGAGTAAGCGAGTACAATAGAGTTACTCTGATTGCCAAGCATGAGCAATTTGTACGCCCCCCCCAGTAGGATATTCCCCCCCCATATTAAACCCCTCCGGGGTGGCAGAGATATATTGTTGTTTATTTGCATAATAAAGCGTTAGATTTTCTGTAGCACCTACAGTGCTTATTTTATATGAAATCATTATTCTGGGGGTTAACACCCTCGTCTGGATTATATCGCCTCTTCGAGGCTCGCAATTTTACAGGACAGTAATAATTCTTATTAATTTTTCAACTTAGTTGAAAGAAATACATTCATTACTTTACACAACCCCCTCCGAGCAAAGTTCTCGTCCTTCTAAGACAGGGAGGACAATATTGTGCCCACAAATTAATCCTATTTATTAAATCATCTTTTAATTTAATACCCTTACAGAAATAAATAAACCTCGAAGAAGTATATCTTCAAGGTTGTAGACGCACGAGCCGTGCGGCCCTACTGTACGGATATAAAACAAAGAAACCCCGAAGAAACAATATTCCCTGGGGTATATAAAAAAAAATAGAGACGCAACATATATTGCGTCTCTACTGAAAAACGGCGGCGACCTACTCTCCCACGATGCAACGCAGTACCATCGGCGCGAGTGGGCTTAACTTCTCTGTTCGGAATGGGAAGAGGTGGAACCCCACTGC
>JAZLDO010000106.1:0-14050 GCA_045614825.1 Candidatus Aphodosoma sp.
GCCTTTGAAGCAAACAATCTCTTGGTCCGTAATTGTGTCGTTGCATTTCGAGTTTATCACGTATAGCAACGCAGTGATTTGTGGGAACATATCTGCCAAATGTTGCAACAATGCCACTCTTTCAGCCTCATCTTCGTGGAAAAATACCACTACCACCATCAATTCGCCTGTCGAAGTCGTACGAATCATCAACGTACGTAGGAAACCCTCTTGATTGCGCAAATCGAAGAATGTCAAACCCTTCTCTTGTGCATAGCGACGTATTTCGTTGCGTATTTGGTTTGATATATCATCTTGTAGCCAGCATTTGTTGATGTCCAACACCTTGTCAAACATACCAGGAATATGGAATCCAACGCCATTCAACTCCTCTGGCTTATGCTCTTTTTGCATATCCTCCATTGTCAGCCATTTGCGGTTCGAGAAAGTATATTCCAATTTGTTACGGTAGAAATAAGTCTTCTCCGAGCCCAAAATAGGCGTAATCTCTGGCAATTCAATATGTCCAAGACGTGTCAAATTGTCAACCACTTGTTTCTGTTTGTAGCGGATTTGTTCTTCGTAAGGGAGGATTTGCCATTTACATCCACCGCAAGTGCCGTAGTGTTCGCACACGGCTTCGCAGCGTTTTTCGCTGTAGGAGTGGAACTTAATGACGCGACCCTCCATGTAGTTTTTCTTCTTTTTGAAGATTTGGAGATCGACCACATCGCCAGGTACGGCATATTGTGTGAAAATAACCATATCATCGACCTTTGCGATAGCTTTGCCCTCGGCAGCGACGTCGGTTATTGTAATTTCGTAGAAAATTGGTAGTTGTTTTTGTTTACGAGCCATATAATTATCTGTATATTAAATTCAAAACACTTTTCACGACACTTCTGTCGCCATTCTAAATATAACATGCAAAGGTAATAAAAAAAAATCATACAACCAATACCCATTCATAATTAAAAAAATCACCGCAACCTCTTGCACACCTCAAAACAAATCACTACCTTTGCACCAACATAGACCAAGTAGCGTTCTTGGTCACCCAGTAAAGCATTTTTGCTTTGTTCTTTCTAATGTTAAAATTTGGCGATTTTAGAGTTTGAAAGAATAAGTTAAAAAATGCTCACGTTTCGTATAAACAACGGCGTGAGCTTAACTTGTTCGTATAGTCCAAGGTCACGCCAAATACCTGTTATCAGCGAGAAAGTTAAGTTCTCGCTTTTTTATGTCTAAATGTACAACTAATTTTGTTTTCGTTTTGTGGCGGTTTTCTAAGGCACAGTTTGCTTAAGGGTTGCTGTTGAGTAGGGAGAGGCTTTTATTTGTATATTTTGAATAAATGGTTGATTATAATTAACTTAAATATTAACTTAAAAATTCTAATTATTATGAAGAAATTTTACTCTTTTTTAGTTGTAATGCTATTTTCTGTGGTAGCATTTGCCTACGATGCCGAAATCGATGGAATTTACTACGACTTCGACTACGAAAGCAAGACTGCCAAAGTTACTTACAAATCCGATGGTATGTACTATATTGGTTATAAAGGAACAGAAGAAATCATCATCCCCGAAAAAGTAACCTACAACTCTATCGAATATAGCGTTACTTCTATTGGAGAATGTGCATTTTATGAATGCAAATCTCTTACATCCATAACAATCCCTAATAGCGTTACTTCTATTGGAGAGCGTGCATTCATTAGATGCTCATCCTTACCATCTATCATAATTCCTAATAGCGTGACTTCGATTGGAGATGATGCATTTTATAGTTGCTCTTCTCTAACATCTATCACAATTCCAAGTAGCGTAACTTTGATTGGAATGTCTGCATTTGAAGAAACTCCATGGTTAGAAAATCAACCTGATGGTTGTGTTTATATTAATAATTCATTGTATGTGTACAAAGGCGAAATGCCAGAAAATACACATATTGATGTAAAAAATGGTACAACTCAAATTTGCGGATTGGCATTTTATGGTCGCTCATCTCTAGCATCTATCACAATTCCTAATAGCGTAACTTCGATTGAAGAAATGACATTCGCAGAGTGTTCTTCTCTTACCTCTATAATAATCCCAAATAGCGTGACTTCGATTGAAAGTTATGCATTTGCTTTTTCCTCATCCCTCTCCTCTATCACAATGCCAAGTAGTATAACTGCGATATCAGGGGATGCATTTGAGGGTACAGCATGGTTTAATAACCAACCTGATGGATGTGTTTACATTAATAATAACATCTTATATGCTTATAAAGGCGAAATGCCAGAAAACACACATATTGATGTAAACGAAGGTACTACTATGATTTGTGAGGTTGCATTTCATGGTTGCTCATCTCTAACATCTATCTCAATACCTAATAGCGTTACTTCTATTGGAGAAGGTGCATTTGCTTATTGCACATCTCTAACATCCATCACAATTCCTAATAGCGTTACTTCGATTGAATCTGATGCATTTTATAGTTGCTCATCACTATCCTCTATCACAATACCAAATAGCATTACTTCCATTGGAGAGTATGCATTTCAATCTTGCACATCTCTAGCATCTATCACAATCCCTAATAGCGTTACTTCTATTGGAAGTGATGCATTTCGATCTTGCTCATCTCTAACATCTATCACAATTCCTAATAGTGTTACTTCAATTGGAGGATCTGCATTTAATGGTTGCACATCTCTAACATCAATCACAATCCCTAATAGCGTTACTTCTATTCAAAATTGGACATTTTCTAGTTGCTCATCACTATCTTCTATCACAATACCAAATAGCATTACTTCCATTGGAGAGTGTGCATTTAATGGTTGCACATCTCTAACGTCTCTTACAATACCTAATAGCGTTACTTATATTGGAGACAGAGCATTTGAAGATTGCACATCTCTAACATCTATCACAATGTCTAATAGCGTTAATTCTATTAAAAATTCTACATTTTCTTATTACAAATCTCATCCATCCATCACAATCCCTAATAGTGTAACAATAGTAGGTGGAGCTGTATTTTATAATTGTAGTTCTTTAAAATCTGTTGTTTTATCTGAAAATATAACATCTTTACCTAATTTTTACGATCAGGAAACTAAAAAATATTATGGTTTTTTTGATAATTGTATAGCCCTTGCCTCTATCACAATCCCTAATAGCGTTACTTCTATTGAAGAGAAGGCATTTTCTGGTTGCTCATCTTTAGCATCTATCACATGCCTTAGTTCTACTCCTCCCAAAGCAAGTGCTTTAGAGGCAGATACAGAAAACTGTACTTTAAAAGTACCAAATGAAGCATACAATGATTATGTACAACACGCCTATTGGGGACAATTCTCAAATATCGAAACTTTAGATACTAACCTATACAAAAAATTAGAAATTTTAGTTAATGATACTTTATTTGGTTGTGTAAATGTATCTAGTGGTTATTATTGTGTTAATAACAATATTACCATTTATGCTATACCAAACGAAGGTTATGAATTCACACAATGGTCTGATGGTAATACAGAAAATCCTCGTACTATCTGCATAACAAGTGATACTACAATCACAGCCGAATTTAGAGTAGCAACTACTCCTACCCCAGTAGAAAACACATCAGATAATCAAATAAACATCTACACAACCAATGGCACACTCCACATTGAAGGCGTAACAACCAACTACCACATCTTTGATGCTGCAGGTCGCCTAATCTATTCTGGCAACGCCACAACACTACAACTCCCACGTGGCATCTACCTCGTAACAATTAAGGGCGAAGTGCAAAAAATAGTTCTATAGACTTAATGTTATAAAAAGTAAACGAGATACATCGGTTGATGTATCTCGTTTGTCTTTTTTATATGGTTATGTCGGTTAAAACGACTCTCAACTTTAAACTCTTAACACTCAACTTTAAACTGGTCGGCAGATTTCCAGAAAGGGAGTCGATTGCGGACCTTGTCGAGATATGCCATATCGATTTCGACGGTGCGAGTTCCTGCCTCCCATTCGTCGAACGAGGCAAGGCATTTGCCACGAGGGTCGAGCATTACGGAGTGGCCATTGTGTTGAACACTATAAGAGTCGGTGCCGATGGCATTGACGGCGCAGACGTAAGTTTGATTCTCCATAGCGCGCGCAACGGTGAGAGCATCCCATGCTTCGATGCGGTCTTTAGGCCAGTTGGCAGTGTAGATGAGTACGTCGTATTCGTTGCCAGAAAAGTTGCGACTCCATACTGGAAAACGGAGATCGAAACATATTAGCACACGGAACTTAACACCTTTGTATTCGACGTCGAGGTGTTTGTTGCCTGGTGTGAAATATTTTTGTTCGTCGCCGATGAAAAGGTGGCGTTTATCTGCAAATTCGATTGTTCCGTCAGGTTGGCAGAAGAAACCGCGATTATATGATTTTTCTCCGTCGGTTGCCATGAAACTACTAGCAATGGCGAAATTGCCTTCGTGCGCCCAACGTTTGATGGCTTGGATGGCTTCGCCGTCGGTATTTTCGGCAAGTTCAGGTTGATCGACACTGAAACCTGTAGAAAACATCTCAGGGAAGACCACAACGTCGGTCTTGCCGTAGAGAGTTTTTACAATGTTTTCGAAAGTAGTGAGGTTGGCTTGTTTATCGCCCCAGATGATTTCTTGTTGTACTAATGTGATTTTCATTATTCTGTTTACCTAATAAATTATACAATTTTATACATTCGGAAGCCTCTTTTACGTCGTGAACGCGTAGGATATTGGCTCCACGTTCTAATGCAAAAGAGTTGAGTATTGTGGTGCCATTGAGGGCTTGAGAGGCATCGCATTCAAGGGCTTTTTGTATCATTGACTTGCGAGAAACACCGACTAAAATAGGAGCTTTGAAACATTCGAAAGTCCCTAATTCGCGGAGTAGGGTGTAGTTTTGTTCTAATGTTTTGGCAAAACCAAAGCCGGGGTCGATGATAATCTCTTTATTGAACCCCTTTTCGCGTAGGATTGCGATTTTTTTAGCAAAATATTGCAGTATATCGGAAAGAAAATCGTCGTATTTGGTGAGAGATTGCATAGTTCGAGGATCGCCTTTGGAGTGCATTAGCACGTATGGAACTTGAAGTTCGGCGATAGCGTCAAGCATATTTTTGTCCCATTCGAAACCTGAAACATCGTTAATCATACCGACATTAAATTCATTGACAGCCATGCGAGCTACATTGCCTCTGAACGTGTCGATTGAAATAGGTATATTTGGATAAGTAGATCGTATAATGTTTAGTGCAAATTTTATGCGTTCAATCTCTTCCTCTTCTGTAACGGCATCAGCCCCTGGTCGAGTAGAGTAGCCACCTATATCTAATATCGATGCTCCATTTTCAATAGCATATTTTACGGATTTCAATATCGTTTCCTCATTGTTGACTCTGCTATTTTCGAAAAAAGAATCGGGAGTGATGTTGATTATCGCCATTATTTTGGGCGAAGAAGTATCAATTAAATGACCATCAAAAGCAATAAGTTTATTGTAGTTTGCGTTATTCATATAAAAATGTTGTTTCTGACTGCAAATTTAGCGAAAAAAACTGACCTAAAATAATTTTTAATGGTAAAAAGTAAAAAAACTTAAAAAAAATACTTGTTATGTCATAAATTATTGGTAAATTTGCGCTCGAATTCTGTACATTTATTTAGTGTGCAGTGTTATATGGTAAAAAATAGAAATGATAAATATGAAATCTTTTAGTAAATTATTGATTTTGAGTAGCCTTTTTGTGTTGCTCGTGTTTTCGGGTTGTAAAAAACAAAATGGTTTAGCCAGTGGTAATACAGTGCTTCCTTTGGGTGGTAAATCTTCTACAACGGGGTGGTCATATAATGATCCAGCGCAAGGTTTCTTTAATGTTCAGACAGAATATCATGGAAAATGCCCTAATGGTATGGTGCTAATTGAGGTTGCAACTACTGTTCGTGGTCAAAATGGAGATATGATTTCGGCTGTGAAAAATAATACTAAAAAACGTGTTGCAGCGTCAGCATTTTTTATGGATCAGTATGAGATTACAAATATTGATTGGCGAGAGTATGTACGTTGGTTGCAAGTTGTATATATGCATCGTCCTGATGTTGTTGTACGTGCTTTGCCTGATGAATCTGTTTGGCGTAAAGAGTTGGCTTATAATGAGCCATATGTGCGTGAGTATTATGTAAGTCCAGCATATAATAATTATCCTGTAGTTGGTGTTTCTTGGGTTCAGGCTACAGAATACTGTAAATGGCGTACAGATAGATTGAATGAGTTGGAACTTGTTTATGCTGGTATAATACCATACGTGCCTCTTGAAATAATTAATCAAAAAATTCAAGAATATCCTGATTCAAGTAAAAATTTTGTGTTTTCTACAAAAACAGCTCGTGATTATGTTTATTTTGTTAATGCTAATTATGAGGAATTTGAATCGGAAGATGGAGAGGCTCTTAAGTTTGAACCTGACTTTAAATCATTTGATTTAAATGGCGATGGCGAAATTATGCAAAATGAGTGGAGTGTTGTTCTTGAAGGTGTGTTGTATGATTCTGAAATTCGTCTTCCTACTGAAATGGAATGGGAGTATGCTGCTTATGGTTTGACTACAGAGGAAGGTATCTATAATCAAACTAATACATATCCTTGGAATGGAAATCAACTTCGAGTGTCAGATGATCCTGAATTAGAAGGTTTGTTTTTGGCTAATTTCTTGCGTGGTAGGGGAGATCCTGTTGGTGTGCAAGCAAATGGAACTTTGACTATGCCTGTAGGTTGGTTTGTTCCTAATAATTATGGTCTTTTTGATATGGCAGGTAATGTTAATGAATGGGTGAAAGATGTGTATCGTACTAATGTTACTATTGTTGAAGAGATTAACTCATATCGTGGTAATGAGTTTGAATCAGATTCATTGTATGCTGAAGATATTCTCGATAAACATTTTGCTTATCTTGATCCAGCTATGCGTGATTCTATGAGAACTGTGTTGATTGCAGAGCGAGGTATTACAAAAACTGGAGGTGATTATCGTGACTTTAAGGATGGCGATAATCAATCGGCATTAGAAGATTCTACAAAAGTGGAGCAAATTTATAAAGATATGACTCCAATAGAAAAAGCAAATGCAATATCTAATACTGCTCGTGTTTATAAAGGTGGAGGTTGGAATGACCGTGCTATTTGGTTGAATCCAGCACAACGTCGTTGGTTAGATGAAAGAGCATGTCGTAATGATATTGGTTTCCGTTGTGTTATGAGTACTGTTGGTGGTCGTGACCAAGAACGTGAATATGAGAAAATTAATTAATATTTATTTTTGAACTATATGGCGGAAAAGCACTTACTTCGGGTCGGTGCTTTTTTGCTTGATTATAAAAAGAGAAATTTATGGAAAAAATTCAAAGAACAGTTATTGTTGATGCACTTAAACGTACTGATTATGGTGCAAAAGTGAACATTAAAGGTTGGGTGCGTACTCGCCGTGGTAATAAAAATGTTAGCTTTATAGCTCTTAATGATGGTTCTTCAATAAATAATATTCAAATTGTAGCTGATATTGCTAAATTTGGTGAAGAGTATCTTAAACCAATTACTACAGGTGCTTGTATTTCGGTAAATGGTATTCTTGTTGAGTCTATGGGGCAAGGTCAATCAGTTGAGGTTCAAGCTGAAGAGATTGAAATTTATGGTACAGCTGATAATACTTATCCTTTGCAAAAAAAAGGTCATACTCTTGAATTCCTTCGTGAAGTAGCACACCTTCGTCCACGTACTAATACTTTCGGTGCAGTGTTCCGTATCCGTCACCACATGGCGATGGCTATTCATACATTCTTCCACGAACGTGGTTACTTCTATTTCCATACTCCACTTATTACAGCTTCTGACTGTGAAGGTGCAGGTCAAATGTTCCAAGTAACAACTAAAAACCTCTATAACCTCAAAACTAACGAAGAGGGTAAAATTGATTATTCAGATGACTTCTTTGGCAAACAAGCTTCGTTGACAGTGTCAGGTCAGTTGGAAGGTGAGTTGGCTGCTATGGCTTTGGGTAAAATTTATACATTTGGTCCTACATTCCGTGCAGAAAACTCAAATACACCTCGTCACTTGGCAGAGTTTTGGATGATTGAGCCAGAGGTTGCTTTCTTTGAAATTGAAGATAACATGCAATTGGCGCAAGATTTTATCCAACATTGTATTCGTTGGGCTCTTGATAATTGTAAGGATGATATCGAATTCCTAGCAAAAATGTATGACAATGATCTTATCGATCGCTTGAACTTTGTACTTGCTAACGATTTCAAACGTTTGACATATACAGAAGGTATTGAAATCTTGAAAGCTGCTGTGGCAAATGGTCATAAATTTGAGTTCCCTGTAGATTGGGGTACTGACCTACAATCAGAGCACGAACGTTATCTTGTAGAAGAACACTTCAAACGTCCTGTTATCTTGACTGACTATCCAAAAGATATTAAGTCGTTCTATATGAAACAAAACGATGATGGCAAAACAGTGCGTGCAATGGACGTATTGTTCCCTAAAATTGGTGAAATCATCGGTGGATCACAACGTGAAGAGGATTACGAAAAACTTCGTACTCGTGCAGCTGAGATGGGGGTACCTGATAAAGATATTTGGTGGTATCTTGATACTCGTCGTTTCGGTACAGCACCTCACTCTGGTTTTGGTCTTGGTTTCGAACGTCTTTTGTTGTTCGTTACAGGTATGCAAAACATCCGTGACGTGATTCCATTCCCACGTACTCCAAATAATTGTGAATTTTAACAATAAGCGAGAGCAAACCAATAAAAATGCACAATAAAATTTTGCGGTAGCAAAATGATAAATCTAAAAGAAGCTGCGCAATCAAATTTATTTGAATTGCGCAGCCTTTTTTAGATTTATGAAATTGTTCGCAAGCGAACAATTTATTGTGCATTTTTATTGGTTTGCCGAGCGGCGTTAAAATCTTGAGCAAAGCGAAAAATTTTAATTAATAAAACTTCGTTTTAATTGAGCGAAGCGAAATAAAACAAAGTTTTAAGTTTTGCGAGAAGCGAAAAACAAAAACTTTCAACTTTCACATTTCAACTAAATAAATGCTTTATCCAAAAAACTTTGAAAATAAGATATCTTTCGACCAAATACGAGGGTTGATAAAAGAGCGATGCGTCAGTCAGCAAGGTTCGGAGTTGATTGATGCAATGGCTTTTTCGTCGGATTTTGATGCGATAGTGTTGTCGCTCACGCAAGTGGAGGAGATGATGATACTCTTGACTGAAACATGCGAAGGATTGCCGTTAGGTTCTTTGGCAGATTTGCGACCAGCATTTGCACGTACTCAAGCCGATGGAACATTCCTTGATGTGAAGGATGTGGTGGATTTGCGATTGAATGTTTCGACGTTGCGTGCCGTGACGTCATATCTTCGTGCACGTGATGAAGAGCGATTCCCTGCATTGATAAAGATGACCGAATCGGTGGAATTATTTCCAGATATTGAGCGAGAGATAGATAGGATTATCAATAAATATGGCGAGGTGAAAGATACAGCATCGCCACAATTGGCGGAGATTCGTAGGTCGATATTGGCGGCACAGAGCAGTATTTCGAAGACACTTAATGCCATATTGCGTCAGGCGCAAGCGTCGGGCATTGTGGATAAAGAGGCAGCGCCGACTATACGAGAAGGGCGATTGGTGATACCAGTGGCGGCGATGAATAAGCGCAAAATTCAGGGTATTATTCATGATGAATCAGCTACGGGTAAGACTGCATTTGTTGAGCCTACTGCTGTGGTTGAAGTGAATAATCGCCTACGAGAGTTGGAGAATGAAGAGCGTCGTGAGATTATTCGTATTTTAGTTGAATTTACCAATTCAGTTCGACCTTATTACGATGCAATTGCTCAATCGGTATATTTTTTGGCAGAGGTAGATGCATTGCGAGCAAAGGCGCAATTCTCTATCTCTATTCGTGCAATAAAACCATATTTGGTCTCGGATTGTGAAGTGGATTGGCATGAAGCACGACACCCATTGCTTGAGATGTCGCTTACTCGACAAGGTCGTAAGATAGAACCTTTGACAATAAAACTTACGAAGAAACAGCGTATATTGTTAATTTCAGGACCGAATGCTGGTGGTAAGTCGGTATGTTTGAAGACTGTTGGGTTGTTGCAATATATGTTGCAATGTGGGTTGCCTATACCATTGCATGAGCGTAGTCGCGCAGGCTTGTTTAAATCGATATTTATTGATATTGGAGATGAGCAAAGTATTGAGAACGACCTTTCGACCTATTCATCGCACTTGTTGAATATGAAGAATTGCATCAAATTCAGTAATGGTAAGAGTCTTTTGTTGATTGATGAATTTGGTACGGGTACAGAACCTCAGTTGGGAGGTGCTATTGCCGAGGCAGTGTTGGATAGATTCAATAAGAACAAAGTGTTTGGGGTGATTACGACGCACTATACAAATCTTAAGCACTTTGCTGCGCAGACTGAAGGGATAGTAAATGGAGCAATGTTGTATGATAGAAATCAGATGCGTCCGCTCTTTATGCTCTCTATAGGCACAGCAGGCTCGTCGTTTGCGATAGAGATTGCGCGCAAGATAGGTTTGCCAGAAGATGTGATTGCGGCTGCATCAGAGATGGTTGGTTCGGAGCAGGTAGATTTTGATAAGCATTTGCAAGATGTGGCACGCGATAAGCGTTATTGGGAGAATAAACGTCAGCAGGTGAAAGACAAAGAGAAGCGATTGCAGCAATTGACCGAGCGTTATGAGCAATTGATAGAGGGGATGAGGGTGAAGGAGAAAGAGACATTGCGTCAGGCTAAGCAAGAGGCAGCGGAGATATTGTCGCAAGCAAATAAAGAGATTGAAAAGACAATACGTATAATAAAAGAGACGCAAGCCGACAAAGAAGCAACGCGTAAGAGCCGTGAAGAGGTGGGTAAATTGCGAGAGAAGATGGAGCGAGGAGCGCAACAAGTAACCCCTAAAAAGCAGCAAAAACCACTTGAGGTGGGTGAGCATGTGCAGATTGCGGGTCAGAATGTGATAGGTAAATTGCTCGAAATACAAGGTAAGGCAGCTGTTGTGGCATTTGGACAGATTAAATCAACAGTTGCGCTTAATCGTCTTGAACGAGTGTCGGCAGGTCAAGCAAAACAGGCTGAGCAACGTATGGCAGCGCAGCGCAGTTCGAATGCGACAGAAGACATTCGTAATCGTCAATTAACATTTAAGCAGGATATTGATGTGCGTGGTATGCGTGTAGATGAGGCATTGCAGGCTGTGGTTTATTTTATTGATGATGCAGCGATGGTGTCGGCTACTCAAGTGAGGATATTGCATGGAACTGGCACGGGTGCTTTGCGTCAGGCTATTCGTGATTATTTACATCAAGCATCAATGGTAAAATCGTATAGAGATGAGCATGTGCAATTTGGCGGTGCGGGAATTACGGTTGTAGAGATGAAATAGTTATTAGGGTGCAGGGAGTAAGGAGTAGGGTGCAGGGAATAAGGGAATTATAATTATGAATTGTGAATTATGAATTGTGAATTAAAAAAGCGGACAGCTTTAGTATTAGAAGGTGGAGCGATGCGCGGTATGTACACTGCGGCGGTGCTTGATGTGTTGATGGATGAAGGGATAAAGGTGGATGCTATTTATGCAACATCGGCAGGAGTGTTGTTTGGTGTGAATTATATATCAGGTCAGAAAGGGCGTGCGATTCGTTATAATAAACGTTTTGCTCGTGATAAACGTTATATGGGTATGTATTCGTTGTTGACTTCTGGTAATATAATAAATAAGGATTTTGCCTTTTATGAGGTGCCTTTTACTCTTGATGTTTTTGATCAAGAGGTTTATTCTCGCTCGGAAACAAAGATGGTGGCAACGGTTACGAATGTTCATACTGGGGGAGTTGAATATATTGAGGTGAAAGATGTATTTAAGCAAATGGAAGTATTGCGTGCGGCATCGGCAATGCCCTTTGTTTCGCAGATGGTTGAACTAGACGGACAACTATATCTTGATGGCGGATTGGCTGATAGTATTCCTTTGAAGAAATGTCAGGAGGATGGATATGAACGAATTATTGTGGTGGAAACTCGTCCTCAAGGTTATCGTAAATCAAAGATTAATTCGTTGCCAGCTAAGTTTTATTATTCAAAATATCCTAATTTAGTTGATACAATAAATAATCGTTATATTGGCTATAATAATATATTGCAAGAGATTGAAGAACTTGATAAGAAGGGTGAAATTGTATTAGTGCGTCCGTCGAAAGAGTTGCATTTAGGGCGGATTGAATCTAATCCTGACAGATTACAGGAGATGTATGATTTGGGAATAGAAGATGCGAAAATTCTTTTACCTCGCATAAAAGAATTTGTTTGTAAATAGGGCCATAGTATTTAGGTGGTTTTAAATTTATGGCATAAAAATTGTTTTTGTTTTCGTAGGATTAAATACTATAATGCTATGAAAACAAAAACTTTTTTATTATTATTTGTATTGTTGCCTATGGCAATGATATTTACATCGTGTGAGGAGGATAGAGAAGTTTCGCCTCTTTATAATGGGCTTGTTACGATTCGTTATACGGAATCGGATGTGCTGTATTTTCAGTTGGATGATGTGCGGACGTTGTATCCTGTGAATATGGGAAATGGTAAGTTGTGGGAAGATGGGCAACGGGCATTGATTAATTTTTATGTAGTGGATGAGGATGACAAGGGATTTACGGATGCGGTGTATGTGAATTGGATAGAGAGGGTGTTGACAAAGTTGATGGTGGAGAGTAAGGGAGCAGAGGATGATGTAGTGTATGGGAAAGACCCAGTGGAGATAGTGAGGGATTGGGTTACAGTGGTTGAAGATGGGTATTTGACTTTGCGGTTTAGGACTTATTGGAGTGGAGGAGTGACGCATACGGTGAATTTGTTGGCGGGTGTGAATCCAGGGAATCCGTATGAGGTGGAGTTTAGGCATAATGCCAATGGTGATTTGAATTATTATGTGGGGGATGGAATGGTGTCATTTGATTTGAGTAAATTGCCTGACACGGAGGGGAGAACGGTGAAGCTGACCTTGAAATGGATGTCGTTTTCGGGACCGAAAAGTGTAGTGTTTGATTATTGTACATCTAAGGCGTCGGGTGGACGGTTGAGTGTAGATGATTTGAGAGTTACGGATGGGTTGGTGGAATAGATTTTAATTGTAATAAAAAAACGGCAGACGCTCGGAGATGAGTGTCTGCCGTTGTTTTTTTGTGTTATGTTTTATTATTTGATGCCGAGTTTTTTAGCGAGGGCTTTTGGAAGGGCGTCTTTGTGAAGCACGATGTTGATAGTTTTGTATTTCATGAATGCTTCAGAAGCATACCAAATGCCTTTGTAAGTGCCTTCGTCGCCCCAAGAGTTTTTCACGATGAAGTATTCTTTACCGTTTTGGTCTTTAGCTTTACCATAAACGAGCATACCATGGTCGTCGGTAGTTTTCCAGTTTTCGAATGCAAGTTGGCGGAGTTCTTGAGTTACTTCAACTTCAGGGAGAGGACGAGCAGTGAGTTGAGCGCGTTGGTCTTGGTAAGTCATACCAGTCCATTTAGCCATGTCAGAGCCAGTGAGTTCGGCACCTTGAGCTTCGTTAGGAACTACAGCGAGACCATTGCGAGTGAAACCAGTTTCAGATACGTCAGAGCCCCAAGCGAAAGTGTAGCCATTGTCGATGGCGTGGTTCATAACTTCGAGGAGTTCGTCAATAGTAACGTTGTAAGAAAGGGCGTGGCGCCAGTTGTCTTCGATTTCTACAGCGAATTGAGTGTAGAATGGGTGGTGAGTGAACGATGTGATAGAAACGTAGTTGTCAGCATCGAGTTTGAGAGATTTAGCATACTCTTGTGGAGTCATAGTTTTGCCATCGATAGTTACTTCGGTAGGACATTCGCCGAGGTAAGCATCGTAGATGCCACGGAGACCGTCGGCCCATACTGGAGTGAGTTTGTTGAATTTGCCTTTAGCGATA
>JAZLDO010000107.1:0-2206 GCA_045614825.1 Candidatus Aphodosoma sp.
ATCAAGTTCAGGACGCTTAACCTCGAAGATGTTGATTTGTACATCCTTCTTGGTGATTTTCTTCAGTTCCTCTTTCAATTTGTCAACCTCTTGTCCACCCTTACCGATAATAAAACCAGGGCGAGCAGTGCAGACAGTTACGGTTACAAGTTTGAGAGTACGCTCGATAACGATACGAGAAATACTAGCCTCAGCCAAACGGGCATTCAGGTACTTGCGGATTTTGGTATCCTCAAGGATAGTATCTCCGTAGTTTTTACCGCCGAACCAGTTGGAATCCCAACCGCGAACAATGCCGAGGCGGTTACTAATTGGATTAATTTTCTGTCCCATTGTGTTAATTAGTTAGCTTCGTTAGTATTTTTAGTATCTACAAAGATTGTCACATGGTTAGAACGTTTACGTACGCGATAGCCACGACCTTGAGGAGCGGTCAAGAGGCGTTTGAGCATCATACCTCCGTCTACCATGATTTGTGTTACATACAGAGTCTCTTCGTCTGCTTTTTTGCCAGTTTTGGTTTCCCAGTTAGCGATAGCAGATTTCAAGAGTTTCTCGAGAGCGCGTGAAGCCTCTTTAGTAGAGAAATGCAACGCACCCAGTGCACGGTTCACTTCCATACCACGAATCATATCTGCAACAAGGCGCATTTTGCGTGGAGATGTAGGAACGTTGTTGAGCTTAGCAAAATACTGACCCTTGCGAGCCTCTTTCATTGCTTCAGCTGTATTATGTTTTCTAGCACCCATTTTGAATTCTAAAATTTAATTTGTTGTGAATGACTCTATGGATTAACGGTTACCCGAGTGACCACGGAATGAGCGTGTAGGAGCGAACTCACCGAGCTTGTGACCTACCATGTTCTCAGTTACGTAGACAGGGATAAACTTGTTACCATTGTGAACTGCGATAGTATGACCTACGAAATCAGGAGAAATCATAGATGCACGGCTCCAAGTCTTGACAACTTCTTTTTTGCCAGACTCATTCATAGCCAACACCTTCTTCTCCAACTTAACGTTGATAAATGGTCCTTTTTTCAATGAACGACTCATAAAATTTCTCTTAATTTAATAGGTTATTTCTTTCTTCTTTCAATGATGTATTGGTTGCTTTGGTTCTTAGGAGCACGAGTCTTGTAGCCCTTTGCTAGCAAGCCCTTGCGTGAACGTGGGTGTCCACCAGATGCGCGACCTTCACCACCACCCATTGGGTGATCAACAGGGTTCATAGCCACACCACGGTTGCGTGGACGACGTCCTAACCAACGGCTGCGACCAGCCTTACCACTCTTCTCCAACGCGTGGTCACTATTGCCTACAACACCAACAGTTGCCTTGCAAGCAGAGAGCACTTTGCGAAGTTCGCCAGAAGGTAATTTGATGATTGCATACTTGTCCTCACGAGAAGCAAGTTGTGCAAACACACCAGCAGAGCGCACCATGCAAGCACCTTGACCAGGACGCAACTCAATGTTGTGAATCAAAGTACCAAAAGGAATTTCTGCTAATGTTAGTGTATTGCCTATTTCCGGGGCAACTCCGCTACCTGACATGATTGTCTGACCGACTTTCAATCCTTGAGGAGCCAATATATAACGTTTTTCACCGTCTGCGTAATAAACCAACGCAATACGTGATGTACGATTTGGATCGTATTCTATAGTCTTAACTACTGCAGGGATAGAATCCTTTTCTCTTTTAAAATCAATAAAACGGTAAGCTTGTTTATGTCCACCACCTATATAACGCATGGTCATCTTACCTTGATTGTTTCTACCACCCGATTTACTACGACCCACAACCAAACTCTTTTCAGGTCTGGTTGCTGTTATGTCATCAAAAGTAACAACTACTTTATGACGTTGTCCTGGGGTTGTCGGTTTGAATTTTTTTAAAGCCATTTCTCTTCTTAAATATTGCTATAAAAATCAATTGTATTACCTTCAGCTAATGTTACAATAGCCTTTTTAAAAGCTGCTGTTCTTCCTGTCAAGAAGCCAGATTTTGTATAACGAGACTTTACTTTACCTTTGTAGTTCATCGTATTTACATCTTCTACCTTCACGTTATAAAAACTTTCCACAGCGTTTTTAATTTGAATTTTATTCGCCCGTCTATCTACAACAAAGCCATAACGATTTGACATCTTTTCTGTGGCTATGTTCATTTTTTCACTTATCAGCGGTTTTACTATAATATTCATC
>JAZLDO010000108.1:0-8763 GCA_045614825.1 Candidatus Aphodosoma sp.
GCATTCACATTGCCATTGCGGTCATAGTCGGTGTGATTATCGGTGCATTGGTGATGCACTTTTTATCCTCTCCCGAGCGTTGGATTCGATTATAATTTGTAACTTTACCTAAAATTATAACCCATTATGAGTGCCGCAGGACTTATCAACCGCTATGTGTGGTTTGTTTCGACCATATACAACCGAGGGCCTATCTCGCTTGCCGACCTGCAACTCCGCTACGAGTCGCACTTTGGTCGTGGTGAGGAACTTTCGGAACGTCAGTTTCATCGCTATACCGATGCTGTGGAGGAGTTGTTCGATATCGAGATAAAGTATAGTCGCACGCAGCGAGGCTATGTCATTGCCGACCGCGAGGGCATCGACAATATGGGTATGCGCAAGTGGCTTATCCAGACCTTTTCGGTCAATAATATTCTGCACGAAAGCCAAGAACTTAAAAACCGCATTTTGCTCGAAAATGTACCTTCGGGGCAGCAGCATCTGACAACCATTGTTGATGCGATGCGTGAAAGCGTAGCACTATCGATGACCTATCAGAGCTTCGACAGGTCGAAGCCTTCAACCTTCGAGGTGGAGCCGTGGTGTGTGAAACTCTTTGAGCAGCGGTGGTATATGCTCGGGATGAGTGATAAGTTGCGTATCCACGCCCTCGACCGCATCAAAGCGTTGGAGCCTACCGAGCGCAAATTTAAACTGCCCAAGAAATTCGATGCGGCAAAGTTCTTTGAGGACTACTACGGCATTATCATCGGCGATGAAGATTTCGATGTCGAGCCGGTAGCATTGAAGGTCGATTCGTGGCAGAGCAAATATCTGCGTACCCTGCCCCTGCACCATTCGCAGGTCGAGGTGGAGCGCAACGAGGAGTATTCTATTTTCGAGTACCGCTTGTGTCCGTCGTTTGATTTTCAGCAGAAGCTGCTCTCGATGGGTGACTCGGTGAGTGTGTTAGCCCCCGTGCTACTCAAAGATATTCTCCGCAAAAAGGCCGAAACGACCGCAAATAACCACGCCTCGGCAGGTATGGGTTAGGGGTATCATTTTAAGGTGTATAAAAAGTAAAACGATTATGAAAAAGTTAGTTACGATTGAAGATTACCAGCGTCGCAAATTAGAGTTGGAAGCTTTAATTGCTATCAGTCCCTATTTGGAGGAGCTCTTTCAGATAATACGAATGGCTCCAAACCAAGAGGAGTGTGCCAAGCAAGTTGCTTTACGATTTGAATTGTCGCCGGAACAAGCTAAGTATATACTCTCCCGTAGGCTGACATATCTTACTTCATTAATACACGTAAAACTGCAAAAAGAGTACGACAAAGTCATACAACATTTGACGAACAATGCAGAGTAAATAAAAATACAATATGGACTACCTGAAAATATTTAATGAAGATATTGCTTTTAATGCAGCAAATCCGCGTTATCTCAATGAAGTATCAGATGATGAATATGGCGAGCGCCGCAATGGTTTTTGGGTTAAGAATACAGAAGAAAACAATCTTCGTTTTACATTTGATAACGGACATCTATTTGAGCTAACCCCCGATAGAACCCTATTTTACAAGGATGCGGGTCTTGATTATTTTATTGACAAGGATATTGAGGTTGCACTCAATACATTTATCGCCGAGAATAAAGTTGGCTCACCCGTAAGTAGATATCAAGACGAGATGGAGAGCCTTCCTTTTATTAGGGTTGTCGTACATCGCCGAGAACATATTGTGGCTATATCTAATATACATTTAAGCCCTGGTATGCAACATCAAGGATTGGGCAAAAAGGCTATATCCATTATTTATGATATATGTAAAAGGCTAAACTATAAATTATATTTAGTGCAAATGGTCGAGAGCTTCTATCTGAGGATGCTCAACCGAGGAGCCGAAGTAGTTGTTCCGTATGACACACTCGAAATAACAGATAATACAAACTTAAGCGAGTAATCAGGAAGTTATGGGAAAAATCGAAGCAGGTATAAAATCTGTTGAGCAGATGTTCAATGAGGAGGGTATGCAAATGCAAATTCCTCCTTATCAGCGACCTTATCGCTGGGGTTATAAAAATATTAAGCAACTGCTCGAGGATATTGCAACAAATAAGAATGCAGGCAAACAGAAATATCGCATTGGTAGCGTAATTCTTTATAAAAATAAAGATGGAGCATACGAAATTGTTGATGGACAGCAGCGTATTACAACATTGTTGCTTTTGGCGAAAGCGTGCGGAGTTGAGAATGATTTGTTGGGCAAATTAGAGTATAAACACTCAGACTCGAAAAAGAATATCATAGGCAATTACAAATATATTACAGAGTGGATAAATGAGCACTATCTCAACAGGAAGGAGGAGTTTTGGCAATATGTCGAAGACTCTTGCGAATTTGTCGTAATTGTTGTTGATGACCTGTCCGAGGCGTTCCAAATGTTCGATTCGCAGAATGGACGAGGCAAAGAGTTGGAGGCCTACAACCTTCTCAAAGCCTACCATATAAGAGCGATGGAGCAGGACTCACGCGAAGAGAAGGTAGCCTGCGATAAGCGTTGGGAGGCTGCCACAATGTACGATGCAACGCCAACGGTCGATGGCGATCCGAATGTGGATGTACTGCGACAGATATTCAACGAACAATTATATAGAGGTCGTGTTTGGTCGAAGGGAAAGATTGCCCATATATTAAAGAAATCGGATATTGACGAGTTTAAGGGCTTTACCATTGACAAAAACCACAATATAGATTTCCCATTCCAAAATCCATATTTGCTACAATACCTAACGGCTAAGTTTTACAATAATATTCTGTCGGGAACAGTTACGACGCAATCTCGATTTGCTTGCGGCGATAACGATAAAATTGATCCGTTTGTAAGTATTACACAGCAAATTGTAAATGGCAAGGCATTTTTTGATTATGTAGAGACATACGTGGAGATTTACAAACAGTTGTTCATTCTGTTGAAGAGTTTTCAGTTGAGAGAGTTCAAGTCTTTCTTCTATAAATATTGCCTCAACTATGGCAGCGAATTGAGCCAATGCGATGATCCAAATTGCTTTAAGCCAATGGGCTATGCTAATCGTTCGGGAGATAGTTATCTGCGCGAAGCATATAAGACTGTTGTTATGTTGCTATTTGACAAGTTCGGCGAGAAAGGATTGAACAAATACTATAAGGTGCTGTGGAAACTAATATATAGCGAGAGATTGATTAGTCAGGTTAGGCGAGATACAGTTGCAAAATTGCCTATCGGGTGTATATCTGTAATAAATCACGCCAAAAATTTGGCTGACCTCGTGGAGTTGGATTATATGTGGAATGAAAAACGTAAAGAGAATGAAGCACTGTGTAATCATCCAACGCATAGAGATGTTAATGGTATAGACAGTATAAAGGATTTGTTGTTTGAAAACAATTAAGAGTTTGTCGTATGGATAATTTAGGAAAGAGTATCAAAGAGATATTCGATGCAAGAAATAAATATATCATACCACTATATCAGCGTAATTTCGCTTGGGGTAAAGAGCAAATAGAGGCCCTTATTCAGGATATATACGAGGCATACGAGAAAGACAAAAACAGCAACTACTATATAGGTAGTTTGGTAGTGTTGCGTCGTCATAATGGCGATTATGAGGTGATTGACGGACAGCAGAGATTAACAACGCTATCATTGCTGACCAAAATTCTGGGAATCACGAAAACCCCTGTGTTGTATTATGAGTCCCGCCCGGAGGTTGAGGAATTTTTTGCAGAATTTTACGAATCGGCGGACAATACTTGCAAAACAATGAAACCGCAAACTCACTATTTGCGCGAGGCAGTAGAGTATATTAAAGAGGCAAAAGTTCTGGTAGGTGGAGAGGAAAAGCCATTTATGGATTTAGGGAATGGAATCCAAGGCTATATCAAGAACAATGTAATTCTGGTTAAGACCGAGATACCGGAGGACACTGATGTGGCGACATATTTCGAGATAATGAATAATCGTGGAGAGCAACTTCAGAAGCACGAAATTCTGAAGGCGAGGTTGATGAATGCGCTCGAGTCTAAATATCACGATGAGTTCAATCTTATATGGACCGCCTGCTCGACTATGGATCGACCTATTCAGCAGTGCTTTAATGCCGAGGATAGAAGAAGGTATTTTGGCAACGAATACAATGAATTTGTGTTTAGTGAGTTGAGTGACTCATCGGAAGAAGTAACAGAGGGCGGCGGTTGTACTATAAACGATATCTTGAAAGGTGGCGGTAATTTACCCTCAAACTCTAACAATAATGGCAGTGTGGGCGATTACAATTCGGTAAATTCCATTATCGATTTTTCAAACTTTTTGATGCACATAATGAAGCTATATGCAGCAGGGGGTGATATTGAGGTCCGCCTTAATGAAAAGTATATGCTGGAAGATGCAGAGAAGTTGTTCAAAGACGGTATCAGCGCAGATGCTGCAAAAGCGTTTCTGTTATTGCTTTTCAAAATGAGAGCTCTGTTCGATAGGTATGTGGTTAAGATAAAACCTGGCGAATCGGACGACGATTTTGATTGGGTGATGAATAGACCTCAAAAATATGAGTACAATCAGAAAGAATCGGTCAAATATAATTTGTTTACATTCGATACTCCCCTGCAGGATAAACTGATTAAGGCGCAATCGATGTTGCAGGTGACATATCGACAGCGCATCTACAAGAATTGGTTGCAATATATACTTTCGTATTTGAACAAGCAAAAATGCGATCTTTCAGAAATCGATGGAAATGGTATTTTGAACTACCTTCACGGGTTGATGGCGAAGCAATACAAAGGTCTAGAAATTGATTTTGATGAGATGTATAAAAAGGGCGTAAATACCCCACATTTCTTGTTGAACTTCATCGACTATTTGTATTGGTTGAAAAAAGATGATTATGGCATAAAAGACTTCGATTTTAGGTATTGGAACTCTGTGGAGCATCATTTGGCAAGGAATTATGCAAACGATGTGAATATTGGCGATGATATTGCCGATTGCCTCGGAAATCTATTTTTAATTAGCAAGAGTGCAAATTCTCGTTTAAGCGATAGAAGCGTAAGTGAAAAAATCGAAAGATTCAAGGATCGAAATATGGGTGCAAATAGGCAAATCATATACCAACTAACAAAAAGCAAAGGATGGGGAAAAACTGAAATTGAAAAACATTATGATGAATTGGTTGAATTGTTAGGAGACTATCAAACAATACTTAAATTAAATGACCACCTATATTGCTGACATAGCACACTATAACGAGGTGCTCTCGAGGGTGGCGAGTGTAAGGCATTCGCTTGTGATTGGTACGGCCGATATTAAGGACCTCTATGTGAAGGTCGGGCTTGGTCGTGAGCCGTTCCTCGCTGTGCTCGATATGCTCGTTAGGCGAGGCGTGGAGGTAAGATTGTTGCACGCCAAAGAGCCGGGCCCGAACTTTCGCGAGGACTTTGACAAATACCCTGCGCTGATTAAGAAGTTGCAACGCAGGCTCTGTCCGAGAGTCCATTTCAAGATGATGATTTTCGATTGCGAGGTGGCATATATCGGCTCGGCAAACCTTACGGGTGCAGGTATTGGTATGAAGTCCGATGGCAAGCGTAACTTTGAGGCGGGTATCCTGACCGATGACCTTGCGTTGGTTGATGCCGCCGCCGATCATTTCAACTCAGTTTGGTCGGGCGAACATTGTAAAAACTGCAAGCGCAAGGCATACTGCGGCGATAGAATAAAATAACAAGAACATAATAAAACTATGAAACGTGCATTAAAGTATTTTAGAACTCAGATTAGTTCGGGCACAGACCCAATGACCATCATAAACGAAATTCTTCAAACCATCGCTGTAAAAAACGGTAAGATAGGTGAACTGGAAGATAAGATAGAGAAACTGGAAGATAAGATATCCGCTTTTGAAGATGAAATATATGACTTGAACGCTCTCACAGATGAGGCCCTAATACCTTTAACCAAAATTTGGTGTGAGAATCTTAAACAAGAGTTTCCCAAATTTGGAGCAACTATTCTGGAAGACAATGCAACTATTCGACTGCAAATACCAGTCAAGGGAGAGATTATAGACTCTCTAATTGAATTAAAAGTTCTGAACTATTGTACATATAAGTTGACTTCGTGTGATGGTAGTCACAATAGGGATATGTATTTCTTGTTGAAAGATATAATTCCCAACCCCACTCCTCAGCAAAGTACCTATGGCTATGGTACTGTAGAATTGAGTAGGGCTTATAATGTATTTACAGATCTAATTAGGAAGTTGGAAAGTTTATAATATTAAATTTGAATATCCTTAACCCCTCTCTGTCCTAATATGGCAGAGAGGGGTTTTACTTTTGTCGCATAATAAAACCAATATCGAAATGCTCTGCACCTGCTCGTTTGCTGGGATGTTTCACTATGACCTCGAGCAGGGTGCCGCAAAAATCGCAAAATTTAAGCAAGAACTAAATTCACTCTGACTGCTTTTAGCAGAGTGGCGCGATAGTTTTGCAATATGAAATTAGACGCTTTACATATGCTGTGGGAGGAGATTAAGGCCATATGGCGTGAACTGACCGCCGAGGAACAGACGGCGGAGGTATGCAAGAGGTCATATCGCAGCACCGACCAGACGACAACGGTTGCCAAGCAACTAAAATGGATGTTGCTGAAAATCTATCGCCCACAAGTTGTGTTCGACTTGCGTGTTACAACGCAACGTCCCAAGACGCGTATGGGGTACTATGTACCCGCAAGGCGTAGTATAACTATTCACGGTGGTTGGGGCGATGTCCACTCGTTGGAGGAGATTGCCATCCACGAGTATGCACACCATATCCACTTTACCGAGTATCGGCATAGTGGCAAAAAGGATGCTCCTCACGGTGAGAACTTTTGGCGTATCTACTCAGCACTTATGGCAAAAGCGATTGAAAAAGGGCTATACAATGACCACTATATTGATAAAATTATAGAGCAAAAGGATGAATAACGAAACATTTGATTGGCACAGCCGCGACTCTCTGTTTGACGAGGTCGTTGAGTATGCACAAGGGCAGAAAAGATTGATTGCTTCGGACATTAGCGAGAAGTTTTGCATCGGCTTTAACCGAGCAAACCGCATTATCCGACAAATCGAGGAGTCGGGGGTATTAACCGCAAAAGAGAACGACAATGAGCGAGTATAAAATTAGCGTTCCACGCCTGAAACTCCCTAAGAAACTTGCTAAATCACCGGCAAAATATCTGCGAAAAATCGTGATTGACAATGCAGAAAGGAGAGACCTATTAATCTCCGAAAACCGAGAAGTGTACCTGCAACGCATCGACCACGAGATAGCGGTTTTCGAGCGTTGTGGCTATGTGGAGTATCTGCTTGGCGTGTCGCAGATGATCGAGGAAATGAGTCTGTTGGGAATATCTTACTTTGCAGGTCGGGGCGTCGTTTCTGCCTCGTTGGTCTTTTATTGCTTGCGAATTACGAACATTGACCCCATAAAATGCGACCTAATGTTCGCTCGGTTTATGCCCGAAGATAACCCGAAGTTTATCGAGGTGGAGTTGCTTATTGACCATCGGGAGATGTGGGAACTAAAAAAATTGCAAGAAATAACGATGGATCGCAATGAACCAGAGGGGCACTGCGTAATGCTCGTGATATCAAATGTGTTTGACACTATCAGTCAAACCAACCACGATGTATGGTATCGCCGTGGGCTTATGCTTGCCGATATGGCAAATGGTTGCGATTTGCGAATACCGTTTGATGATGCCGAGACTTATCGTTCGCTACACTATGGCAACTTGACGGGAATATATTGCCTAAATCGTAGAGGGTTGGTAAATGAAATGTATTTTAATCCACCGACCTCGTTTGACGATTTGGTGCGACTTTGTGCCATAAATCGACCGGGGGCGTTTGAGATGTTTAGCGAAAATGATTCACGATATTGTTTTCAAGAGGAGATTATGCGTGATGCGATGGCCTGTGGGTTTAGCGAGAGTGAAGCATATGATTTGCGCCGTGCGGTTGGCAGAAAACAGACCGAAAAGTTGGAGTTGTACCGCTCTCGCTGGGTGGCAAAATATGGCGAAGCGAGCTGGCAAACGATGACCGAACAAGGATTGTACGCCTACCCTAAAGCCCACGCTGTGGTGCTCGCCTACCTTGCCTACGCAACCGCCTACCTCAAAACGCACTTTTCCGAGGAATACACTCGCGCAGCCTTATGCGTGGCAGCGAGCGATGAGTGCTAATCATAGTACGGTTGCAAAATAACCCGCATTAATACAAACTAAATTTTATTATCTATAGTATGCTTCTTAAATATATTTACTATCGTTAAGCGTTTATAGTTATTATTCATCGCATCGTTTGCCTCCATATCAAAGGCTATTCATTGTTTGCAGTTATCGCCTCTTCGATAGCCTTTCGCATATACGGCACAGCAAACTGAATAAACCTTTGATTGTGAGGTCTTGAAGCGCTCTCCTTTACGGCATTAGCTAGCCCTTGCTTACTGATATCAAAGAGCTGGAGCAGAGAGAGTCTTCTATTTTGATATTGGTTTGCTATGCTAACAATAAAACGCAGATTAGCATTTATAATTTTGTCGAGAGCTACCTTATCGCCATTAATGGCTTGTAGGAGTAAAGTGTTCTCCTCTTCGGCAGTAAGTAATACCTCTGTGCCTATCTCATTTAAGTAATCCTGTACCGTTTTCATTTTGAAATATCTATTTTGTTATAACTTCTTTAC
>JAZLDO010000109.1:0-5720 GCA_045614825.1 Candidatus Aphodosoma sp.
TGAATTTGAAGAACGATTGAAAGCGGTAGTAAATGAGGTGATTAAGGCTGATGGAGAGATAATTCTTTTTATTGATGAAATTCACACACTTGTTGGTGCTGGTAAATCGTCGGGAGCAATGGATGCTGCTAATATTTTGAAACCTGCATTGGCTCGTGGCGAATTGCGTGCTGTGGGAGCCACTACTCTCGATGAATTCCAAAAATATTTTGAGACAGATAAGGCTCTTGAACGTCGTTTTCAGATGGTTATGGTTAATGAACCAGACGAAGCTGCTACGATTTCAATCCTTCGTGGTTTGAAAGAGCGTTATGAGAATCATCATAAAGTGCGTATTAAAGACGATGCAATTATTGCAGCAGTCGAACTTTCAACTCGTTATATTACAGATCGTTTTTTGCCAGATAAGGCAATTGACTTGATAGATGAGGCAGCAGCAAAATTGCGTCTTGAAGTGGATTCTGTGCCTGAAGAATTGGATACTATAGAGCGTAATATAAAGCAGTTAGAAATTGAACGTGCAGCAATTAAGCGTGAAAATGATAAACAAAAATTGGCTCAACTCAATGAGGAGATAGAGGCATTGAAATCAGAGAGCGAAGTGATGCGCAAGAAGTGGAGTAGCGAGAAAGAGCAAATCAATGCAATTCAACAAAATAAGATAGAGATTGAGCAATTGAAATATGAAGCCGAACGTGCCGAACGTGAGGGCGATTATGGTCGAGTGGCAGAGATACGTTATGGAAAAATAAAATCGGCAGAACAGGCAATAGAGAGTGCAAAGGCAAAACTTGCAGAGTTGCAGCAAGGCCATGCTATGATTAAGGAAGAGATTGATGCTGACGATATAGCAGATATTGTATCGCGTTGGACTGGTATTCCTGTGCGTAAGATGATGCAGAGCGAAAAGGATAAATTGTTGCACTTAGAAGATGAATTACATAAACGTGTAATTGGTCAAGATGAGGCAATTGTAGCTGTGTCGGATGCAATACGTCGTAGCCGTGCTGGATTGCAAGACCCTAAGCGTCCTATAGGGTCGTTTATTTTCTTAGGAACTACAGGTGTAGGTAAAACTGAATTAGCGAAAGCGTTGGCAGACTATCTGTTTGATGATGAGAATATGATGACGCGTATTGATATGTCTGAGTATCAAGAAAAATTTTCAGCTACACGTCTTATCGGTGCGCCTCCAGGGTATGTGGGATATGACGAAGGAGGACAACTCACAGAGGCAATTCGCCGTAAACCTTATTCAGTAGTGTTATTCGATGAGATAGAAAAAGCCCATCCTGATGTATTTAATATATTGTTGCAAGTGCTTGATGATGGACGACTTACTGATAATAAAGGCCGTGTAGTGAACTTCAAAAACACAATCATTATTATGACATCGAATCTTGGTTCTCAATTGATTCGTGAAAATTGTGAGAATCTTACTGATAGTAATCGAGAAGAGGTGTTGAATAGGACCAAGAATGAGGTGTTTGAATTGTTGAAACAGACAATCCGTCCAGAGTTTCTGAATCGTATTGACGAATTGATTATGTTTACTCCATTGCAACAATCGGAAATTCGAGATATTGTAGAATTGCAAATTCGTCAGGTGCAAAAATTGCTTGAACGCAATGGTGTGCAACTTGAGGTAACAGAGGCAGCTGTTGATTTATTTGCACATGAAGGTTACGATCCTCAATTTGGTGCTCGCCCAGTGAAACGAGTTTTACAACGAATGTTGCTTAATGAACTTTCAAAACAAATTATTGCAGGTTCAATCAATACCGATAAGCCAATTCATGTCGATGTCGAGAGAGATGAAATTGTTTTTGCAAATTAAATAAAGAGGCTGTGTCAAAAAATAAATTTTGGCACAGCCTTTTTTATACCACAATAGTAATCATATTCTCCCCCTGTCTTAGAGGGAGTCCGCAAAGCGGGAGGGGGTAAAAAAAGTGAGTAGTCGAAGACCAAGGAGTATTAAATATTGTCCCCCGGTATTAGGGGGCGGAGAGCTCTGCTCTAAAGTAATGAATGTATTTATTTCAACTAAACTAAATGAGAACTTGTATCTTTTTACTCTTCAGTATCATCATCTTCTTCATTTATGTCGAATGCGGCTAATTGGCGGTGGAAAACTTCGTCAAGTGACATTAAGAATGTTTCTGCACTAATGATGCCTGATATAGAACTTATCTTGTTGAGAGTAATGTCAAGTAAGTGACGATTGTCGCGAGCATATACTTTAACGAAAATAGCGTATTTACCAGTAGTATAGTGGCATTCTACGATTTCAGGAATATTGCGCAAAGCATCAACTATGCCTTCTAATTTACTTAAATCTTTTACACAAATGCCTATATAAGCACATGTTTGAAATCCAACTTTGTATGTGTTAATTACAAATTCGGAGCCTTTAACGACACCTTCGGTAGCTAATTTTTGTACACGTTGGTGAATAGCTGCGCCTGAAACATTACATTCGCGCGCTACTTCGAGAAAAGGAATACGTGCGTTTTGTGAAATAAGTTTTAAGATTTTTTTGTCTAAATTGTCAATAGTGTGTTTCATAAATTTAAGATTAAGTGTAAGGTATTGGTCGGTTAAGTAATAAAAAATAAGTTGATTTTATTTACTTGACAAAGGTACGATATTTTTTTTTTATGTGCAATATAGTTTTGTAAATTTACAAAAATATTTTTTTTCTTGGCTATATCTATTTTTTTTTGTAATTTTGCATTCTCAATTCTTGCGATAAGCGAGAGCAGAACCAAGTTTACTTGAGTTATGCCGAGCAAAGCAAGAATCATGAGCGAAGCGAATAATTCTCATTCTCAATTATAATATTATGGGCGTAACAAAGCATATTAAAAAGTTGTTTAAATCTTCAAATGTAGTAAAAGATAAGATTCTTGTTACTGGAGGATTAGGTTATATAGGTTCGCATACTGTAGTTGAACTTATAGAAGCAGGCTATGAAATTTGTATTGTAGATAACCTTTCGAATTCTAATATAGATGTACTTAAGGGGATTGAACAAATTACAGGTGTAAAACCTGTTTATGAGAATATCGATTGTACCGATTATGTGGCAATGAATAAATTCCTTGCTAAGAATGAAGGTATTCGTGCGGTGATTCATTTTGCCGCATCAAAAGCGGTTGGTGAATCAGTCGAAAAGCCATTGATGTATTATCGTAATAATGTGGTTTCGCTTATCAATATACTTGAACTTATGCCAATTCACAAGATCGAAGGTATTGTATTTTCGTCTTCTTGTACTGTGTATGGTCAGCCAGAGGTTTTGCCTGTAACCGAATCTGCACCACTTCAAAAAGCACTTTCTCCATACGGAAATACAAAACAAATTTGTGAAGATATTGTTCGTGATACTGTGGCGGCAAATCCAGCAGTGAAAAGTATTCTTTTGCGCTATTTCAATCCTATTGGAGCGCATCCATCTGCATTGATTGGTGAGTTGCCTAATGGAGTGCCAAATAATCTTCTTCCATTTGTTGCGCAAACTGCTGCAGGTATTCGTAAAAAATTAAAAGTGTTTGGTAATGACTACAATACTCCTGATGGTTCATGTATCCGTGATTATATAAATGTGGTGGATTTGGCAAAAGCTCATATTGCAGCTATGCGTCGTATTTTAGGTGGTGAAGTCGAAACGGTTGAGACCTATAATGTTGGTACAGGTCGCGGACTTTCGGTGCTTGAAATATTGAAAGCTTTTGAAACTGTGAATGATGTGAAAGTACCTCATGAAATTGTTGGTCGTCGTGCTGGTGATATTGAGCAAGTTTGGGCTGATCCTTCGTATGCAAATAAAATGTTGAAATGGAAAGCTGAAGCTTCACTTGAAGAAACTGTTCGCTCAATTTGGAAATGGCAACTTCATCTTGCCGAGCAAGAAGAAAATAAAGAAACAACAAAAGGAGGTAAAATGCTTGGTGGAAGTTAAATTTCTTCTAAAAAATAAAAAATATACATTAAAAAATTTATATTTTATATAAAAAATATCATAAATGTGGGTAATTTAAAAGGCGTAGCAATTTGTGTTACGCCTTTTAATTTGTTGATATTTCGTAAGTTGGATGATATGAAACTTTTTTAGAAAAAACTCTCAAGAAAAATTTGTCTAATTCATAAAATATGTGTAATTTTGCACGTTGTGTGTATAATGTTGTATTGTACACAATAAGGGCGTATATAAACTATACATTATTTATAATTAACTATAATTTATTAAATCTTAAACAAGTGAGATTATGTTAAAGAAAATCTATGGCTTGGCACTAATGCTTGTTATGCTGTTAGTATCTACTGCAGCGATGGCACAAAGTGTAACAGTTACAGGTAATGTAACAGATCAAACTGGTGAAGTTGTTATTGGAGCAAGTATCTTGGAAAAAGGTACAAGCAATGGTACAATCACCGATTTTGATGGTAATTTCTCCATCTCAGTTGACGCCAATGCTACTTTGGTAATCAGTTACGTTGGTTATCAAACTCAAGAGGTAGTAATTAAAGGTAAAAAAGTAGTTAACGTAGTTATGGCTGACGACGCCCAACTTCTCCAAGAAGTTGTAGCAGTTGGTTATGGTACTCAAACTAAAAAAGAAATCACAGGTTCTGTGTCTTCAGTTAAATCTGAATCTTTCAACAAAGGTGTATCTGCTAACCCAATGGGTCTTATCCAAGGTAAAGTCGCAGGTCTTACTATTATCAAAAATGGTGGTGACGACCCAGCTCAAAATAACTACCAAGTTCAACTTCGTGGTGTTGGTTCTTTGAGTGGTGCAGCTTCTCCTCTTTATGTAATCGATGGTGTGCCAGGTGGTGACCTCTCTTCAGTTCTTCCTAGTGACATTGAGTCTATCGACGTATTGAAAGATGGTTCTGCAGCTGCTATCTATGGTACTCGTGCTAATGCTGGTGTCATCTTGATTACTACTAAACGCGGTTCTAAAGATGGTAAATTCCATGCTGAATATAACGGTTCTGTAAATACAGGTGTTATTGCCGATGCTCCACGTGTGCTTACAGCAGACGAATATCGTACTTATATGGTGGCTTCTGGTAGAGGTGTAGATATGGGTGCTTCTACAAATTGGATGAAAGAAATTACTCGTACCCCTATTAGCCACACACACAATGTGTCGGTTTCTGGTGGTACTGAAAACTTCAATTACCGTGCATCTGCTGGTTATCGTGGTTTGCAAGGTATTGTACGTAATTCTGATTTCCAGGAACTTAATGCTCGTTTTGCGGCTAATCAAAAAACATTGAACAAACGTCTTGAATTGGCTTACGACTTCTCTTATACTTCTGTTGATAAAGCTTGGGCTAACTACGACAACTTGAATCAAGCTGTACGTGCTAATCCAACTATGCCAGTACGTTCAGACGATAAGAAATTTGAAAAATATGGTGGTTATTATGAATCAGATAACTTCTATTCTCGTAACCCAGTTTCTGACCTTGAGCAAACTACAAACGACCAAAAAAATCAAGTAATGTTGGGTAGCGTTCGCGCAACTTTGAATATTATCGAAGGTCTTAAATTCTCTACTTTTTATTCTATTCAACATAGCAATTCTTGGACTGGTAAATTCCAAAATTCAACACTCCGTGCAGTAGAAGGTAAAGGTGGTGTGGCAAATCAATCATATGGTCTTTACACTCAACAAGTTGTTGAAAATACTCTCCAATATGTT
>JAZLDO010000110.1:0-23877 GCA_045614825.1 Candidatus Aphodosoma sp.
AATTAAAAATTAAAAATTAAAAATTAAAAATTAAAAATTAAAAATTAAAAATTAAAAATTAAAAATTAAAAATTAAAAATTAAAAATTAAAAATTAAAAATTAAAAATTAAAAATTAAAAATTAAAAATTAAAATAACTAATAACTATTAATTAATAACTAATAACTATGAAGAAAGTTTTACTTGTTTTTGCAATGGTTGTTGCTTCTTTTGCAATATTTGCACAAGGCAAAACCAAAATTTACATCAATCCTGGTCATGGTGGTTACGATAGTGATGACCGCCCTCAGGCATTGTATCCTTTCTCGTCTGGTGATACTCTCCATTTTTGGGAATCATCAAGTAACCTTGATAAAGGTTTGATACTCTATCACATGCTTGATTCTTTGAATCAAATTCCAGGTGAAGATGGTTGGGAGTTTATGATTTCTCGTACTTTGAACCGCACTAAAGACGACCGAGCTCTTGACGAAATTGTAGAAGAAAGCAATGCTTTTAACTCTAATTTTATGCTTTCTATTCACTCTAATGCTGGTAATCCTGCCAATTATCCTTTGATGCTCTATTCTGGAGTTGATGAGGGTGACAATTTGAATGGTTACTCGCATAAAGTGACAGAGGTAAATAATGCTGAAGGACGTGCTGTTAGTCAATTGATAGGTGATAATATTCGTAATCTTAGCCTTGTGCCTTGGACAAATAAGATGCAACTTCGTGGCGATAAAACTTTTGCTCGTGATGTTATGAAATGGAGCAATGGTTATGGTGTGTTGCGTTGGTTGGAAACTCCTGGTTTGATTTCAGAAGGTCGTATGCACGACTATGCTCCTGAAACTTATCGTCTTATGAACCACGAATATCGTTGGTTGGAGTCTTGGCATTTCTTGCACGCTTTTGTTAACTACTACAAAGGACGTACTCTTAAAACTGGTAATATTGCTGGTGATGTTCGCGACAGATTTATCTCTATCGAAGAGGCTCCCGCTTTCAAACCTATTTTAGATGGCGGTCAAGGTAAATATTATCGTCAAGGTACTCGCGATGCTTTTTATCCTCTAAATGGTTCTGATGTCGTGTTGTTGCAAAATGGTGATACTTTACGTACTTACAAAACTGATGAATATTTCAATGGTTTCTGGTTGTTTGGTAATCTCGAACCTGGTACATATCAAGTTGCGATTTCTAAAAAAGGGTATCATACACAAACTCAAGATATTGTTGTCGTTGCAAACGAAACAACATACGTAACGTATGATATGCAAGCTATTCGTAATACACCTCCTGTAGTAGAGGCTTTCGTTCCAGTTAATAATGAGGAGGATTCAATCGACTGTGCTTCATCAATCTATGTAGATTGGAATTGGAGTATGGATCAAGCTATTACAGAAGCGGCTTTTTCAATAGAACCTGCTATTGAAGGAACATTTACATGGGAGAATTTTGGACGTCGTATGGTCTTTACTCCTACTCATCCTTTCATCGGTAATACTGTTTATACAGTACGTATCGCAACTACTGCTGCTCACCCTGATACTGCTTATGAAAATACTCTTCAAGAAGAGTATGTTTCTAAATTCTTGACCAAAAAATATGACACACTTAAACTTTTAGCTTCTTCTCCTGCTCAAGGAGATGAAACTCCACTTAAACCAACTTTCCAATTGTTGTTTGATGGCGTTCTTGATATAGCAAGCAATGATTATATATATGTTGTGGATGAAGCAGGTAATGTGTTGTCTAAAAATGCTCGTACTCAAAAATGGAATACAGTTGATGGTTTTGGTACCGTTAAGTTTGATTTTGCTCAAGCTCTTACTGCGGGTAAAACATATAAAATTGTAATTGACGAATTTACAAAAACACGTGAAGGTGTAACTACTCGCGTAAAACAAGAAATTCCATTTATCCCTGCTGAAATAACAGAACCTTTATTGACTAAAGTGGTTGATTGTTCAGCTGTGGCATTTGTTGCAATTGATACTTTAGAAGGTGTGGAAAAAGCTAAAGTTACAGCTACAACAACTGGTAAATTATTCAAAAAATGCAATAAATTCGTATATGAGTTTGTTGGTGATGCAGAAGATGTATATGCTGAATTTAAGTTGAATACTCCTCTTGAAGTCGAAAATGGTATTGAAATGTCAATTCCAGTGAAGGGCGACTTTACTCATAATAATCTCAAGTTTAGATATGTGAATACTGAGACTTCAGATTCTATTTATGCTGATTTTATTGTACTTAGTAACTATAACTGGAATATTTATAATGTAAAAGTAGAAGATCTTCCAGAAACTGAAGGAAAATGGTATTTAGACGCTTTAGTAGTAGAAAAATCAGGTCATGTTGCAAATGTTTTTGATGGAGAATTTTATGTAGAAAATATTTATGGTACATTTAAAAATGTTCCTGTTGGAGTAGAACAAGTTATCGGTGATGGTGTGTCTGTTTGGCCAAATCCTGCTACTGATTTTATTTGTGTAGATGCACCAGAGTCTGCTTTTATTGAAGTTTTCTCACTTGATGGTCGTTTGATTACTTCAGTTCCTGCTGTTAATGAGGTTTCTGAAGATAATATTCTTCGTACAATTAATGTAAATAATCTTATATCTGGGACATATATAGTTAATATAGCGACAGAAAAAGGTTTGCAAACTCTGAAATTCGTTAAATATTAATTAGTAGAAATATAAAATTCTACTTTTTATAAATGTTGTTTGTATATGGAGTAGAGACGCAAAATATTGCGTCTCTACTTTTTTGTAAAAAAATATATGAATATATTTTGTTGATTGTAAAAAAAATATTACCTTTGCATTTGATATATTATGGGTTGTAGTACCCTTTTTTGTAAGTGTAAAAATAAGAATAAAGTATATTTGTTATGAAAAAATTATTACTTTTAGCCGTTGCTTTTACTCTTAGTAGTATGGCAGTTATGGCAACTCCAGACACTTTAATTAGTAAAGTTTATTACAATTTGATTGACTCTTCTTTGACTGCAATTGTTACTCACGATGGTAATGTTGAAGATGGGGCAGGTTACACAGGCAAGCTTGAAATTAAGAAAACTGTAAAGGTTGGAGGTGATACTTATACTATTGTGGGTGTATCTGATAGTGCTTTTTACAATTGTAGTGGTGTGACAGAAATTAAGTTTGGTTCGAATATTGAATTTATAGGTAAAGATGCTTTTGTTGGTTGTGAGAAATTGAAAACAATTATTTGGGGTGCAACACGTTGCAGTGATTTTCAAGAGTCTCCATTCGTTAATGTGCCAAATCTTAAAAATGTAGAGTTTGATAAAGTAAAATATATTCCAGCAAATTTTTGTAAAGATCTTGTTTTGGAGAAAGTTGTAGTAGAAACTACTAAAACAGATTCTTTGTTAGTTGGTGTAAATGCGCTTAAATTTAAGAGTGCGGAATCTGTAGAGTGGATGGTGCCTATGTGTCTTGACTTTACAGAAGCTCCATTTGGGGATGTTAAAAAATTCTCTTTTTGGAAGAAAAATGATAAAGGAAATACAGATGCTGTTGTGCCTGCATATTTATGTGCAGGGTTGGGTATTGAAACTATTACTATAAATAATAATATCAGTGCAATTGGACCAAATGCTTTTAAAGGTTGTAGAAACCTTAAGGAGGTGAAATGGGATGCTAAGGCTTGTGCTGATTTTGATGTTGCTCCTTTTGAAAATTTAGAGAAGATTACTTTTAATGGAACATGGGTAGAAAGAATTCCTGCTCGTTTGTGTCAAGGTTCGGCAATAACTTCTGTTGAAATTACGGCTAAAAAGGGTCAACCTTTCTCTATCGGAGAAGATGCTTTTGCTAATTGCGTTAATTTGAAGGAGGTTGTGTGGTCTGCTGAAAATTGTGATAATTTTACTGCTTCTCCATTTCCTATGTTGGATACTATTTCTTTTAGTAAAGATGTAGTTAGTATTCCTGCATATTTGTGTTATGGTCAAGAAAATTTGAAATATATTACAATCCCAGCTAAAGTAGCAACTATTGGAGAAAAAGCTTTTGTGGGATGTAAATCATTGCTTACTTTTGATGTAGATTCTACAAATACTAATTTCGCTAATATTGATGGTGTATTGTATGCTTTGGTTGAAGCTACTCCTTCTGCCTTGGTAAATTGCCCTACTGGTGTTACTTCGGTCAACATTCCTGATGGGACTATGACTATTGAGGCTGGTTCATTTGATGGTTGTGACAAGTTGGCTACATTGAAGGTGCCTCATTCTGTTCGTTACATTAAAGAAAAAGCTATTCACGAAACTCTTTGGTTCTCGCAACAAAAAGATGGTTACATTTATATTGACAATAAATTGTATTCTTACAAAGGTACTATGCCAGAAGGTGAAAAAGTTGTTGTTACAGATGGTACTGTAACTATTTATAACAATGCTTTTGACCAACATACGTCGTATGTTTCGTTGACTATTCCTGAAAGTGTTACTTTTATTGGTGAAAAAGCTTTTGCTGGTTCTAAACAATTGAATGATGTGGTTTGGAATGCTGCTAATTGCGAAGATTTCAATGCTAATCCTTTCGACAATATGACTTCAATCTCTTTTGGTAATAAAGTTGAAAATGTGCCAGCTTATTTGTGCGCAGATACAGAAGTGACTGATGTTGTATTGCCTGGTTTGGTAAAAACAATTGGTACGAGAGCATTTGTTGATTGTGCTGATTTAAAATCAGTAACTATGACTGCTGGGGGTAATATGCAAATTGCTGATTATGCATTTATGAATTGTTTAAATCTTGCTTCAGTGCAATTGCCTAAAGATGCTACTAAGATTGGACGTTTTGCTTTCTCTTATTGCTCTTCTTTAGAAACGTTGGTTTTGCCTGAAACCCTTGCTGAAATTGGTGAACAAGCATTTTATAATTGCTTTGCTTTGAAATCAATCAATGTTCCTGCTACTATTTCTACTCTTAATCCATTTACTTTCCACAACTGCTCAAGTTTGATTTCTGTTGAGCTTGGTGAAAACTTGGAATCGCTTTGTTATAATGTATTTACTAATACGAAGTTAGATACTATTACTTGTTATGCTGAAATTCCTCCTATGGTGTATGGTATTGATGGCTTGTATGATGTTGTAGAAAACGAAAATGAAGAGACTGGCGAGGTTGTAATGGACACAGTGCCTGCAGAACAATATGACTTGTTTACAGTGAATGCTCAAGTTTGTATTTTAAAAGTGCCTGCAGCAAGTATTGATGCTTATAAAGCTCATAAATCATGGGGTAAATTTGTGAATATTATGCCTATTGGCGGTGTTGCAAATGCACCAGTGGTAGATGCTAATATTTATGCTGTCGATGGTCAATTGTATGTTGATGGTATTGTTGATAATTATAAAGTATATGATTTCTCAGGTCATTTGATTTATAATGGTAATAATCCTTCGCTTAATTTAGCCAAAGGTATATATATCATTGTTGTAGGTGATAAAACGCAAAAAATAGTATTATAAGAAATACTTGTATAAAATGTTAGAGGCTATGTCAAAAAGCAAATTTTGGCATAGCCTCTTTTCATATTGTTAATTATTGGTGTCCGATAAAGGATAAAACAATTATTCAAAATCCTAATAAACAAATGTGGTGTGATATAAGTTTATTATAGGGTAATTGTTGTTTTTTTTGTTCGACCCATTCAGGGTCGTGGTTGTGTGAGGATATTTTTTAGCCACAAGTGATTTTTTCGCTTCGCTCAAAATTACATGCGGTTAAGTATTGTTTGACCTCGTTGAGGTCTGTGGATTTGGTACTATATGAATTAGTGGATGACTAGCCGTGTGTTTGTATTTTGTGTTAGCGTTAGATTTTCTGTCGCACCTACGGCGCTTGTTTTATATGAAATCATTGTCCGGGGGTTAACGCCCCCCCCGTCTAGATTATATCGCCTCTTCGAGGCTCGCAATTTTACCGGACAGTAATAATTTGTTTTCTATGTTTTAGTTGATAGTAATAAAAAAAGGCCGACTATAACGTCAGCCTTTTTTTGTCTTATATCATTTGCCTCAAATCTTGTGTCTAAATTAGAACTCTGATGTGAAGTGGAATCGGATTTTGGGGAAATCGGATTGCGCCATTTGGAGTAGGTAGCCACTTTCGGCGAGGAATACGTCGCGGCCATCCTTGTCAACAGCCATATATTGGAATTTGCGGCGTTTGAAGTTTTCGAGTTCGGCAGGGTCGTCGGACTCTATCCAGCATGCTTTGAAGAGCGACATAGGCTCCCAACGGCATTGTGCGCCATACTCGTGGAGGAGGCGGTATTCGATTACTTCGAATTGGAGTTGACCTACAGTACCGATAATCTTGCGGTTGTTGTTTTGATGAGTAAACACCTGAGCCACACCTTCGCCCATGAGTTGGTCGATACCTTTTTGGAGTTGTTTGGTCTTCATAGGGTCGGCATTCTCGATGTATTTAAACATCTCAGGCGAGAAGCTTGGCAATCCTTTGAAGTGGAGGTTTTCGCCTGAAGTAAGGGTGTCGCCAATTTTGAAGTTGCCTGTGTCAGGCAAACCTATGATATCGCCTGCATATGCCTCATCCACAGTCTCTTTCTTCTGAGCCATGAAAGCAGTAGGAGCCGAGAAACGGAACTGTTTGCCAAGACGCATGTGTTTGTAGTTGACGTTACGCTCGAATTTACCTGAACATATTTTCACAAAGGCGATACATGAGCGGTGGTTGGGGTCCATATTGGCGTGTATCTTGAACACGAAGCCAGTGAATGGCTCTTCGTGTGGGTCAATGGTGCGTTCAACGGCATCGACTGGGAGTGGTGCAGGTGCGATATCGACGAAGCAGTCGAGGAGCTCTTTCACACCGAATGTGTTGAGTGCTGATCCGAAGAATACAGGAGCTACGTCGGCAGTAAGGTAGTCTTTCACGTCGAATGGGTCGTAGACGCCATCGATGAGTTCGATATCGTTGCGGAGTTGTTCTGCATCGTCTTCTCCCACCATATTGTCGAAGTCGGCAGAGTGGATGTCAACGGCGATAGTCTCCGAAACTTTTTGTTTGTTAGGAGTATAGAGGTTGAGTTTGTCTTGATATATGTTGTAAACGCCTTTGAATTTGATGCCAGAGTTGATAGGCCAAGAGAGAGGGCGCACTTTGATGCCGAGTTCAGCTTCGAGTTCGTCGAGGAGGTCGAAAGGATTTTTACCTTCGCGGTCCATTTTGTTTACGAATATCATCACGGGCGTTTTGCGCATTGTGCAGACTTGCATGAGTTTGCCAGTTTGTGCTTCGACGCCTTTGGCTGAGTCGACCACGATGATAACGCTATCAACAGCAGTGAGAGTGCGGAAGGTGTCTTCGGCAAAGTCCTGGTGACCAGGGGTGTCGAGGATGTTGATTTTGAAGTCGCGATATTCGAATCCCATCACCGAAGTAGCAACCGAGATACCACGTTGTTTCTCGATTTCCATCCAGTCGGAAGTAGCAGTTTTCTTGATTTTATTGGATTTTACGGCACCAGCCACGTGGATAGCACCACCGAAGAGGAGGAGTTTTTCGGTGAGAGTTGTCTTACCAGCATCAGGGTGAGAGATAATCGCAAACGTGCGGCGGCGGTTAATTTCGTTTTCGTACATTGTTTAATTCATAATTCATAATTCATAATTCATAATTAAGATTTGTTTTAATTATAAATTTTAAATTATGAGGTTTTTTATAATTGTGTTTTTATAATTCATAATGCACAATTCTTTTTTTTATTCACATTAACTCATAACTATTCAGGGTTTTATAATTATGAATTATGCATTGTGAATTATGCATTGTGAATTATGCATTAATGCAGACTGCAAAGTTACGAAAAAAAGTTGGATTTTCGAAATAAATCTTTGGGATCAACTCTGCGATATCAAAAAAAATGTTGTTTCATTGGAAATAATAAATTTGATAGAAAATAAGATGAATTGTATATTTGCGATAGACTGTTGTAGTAGAGGGCAAACGTCGCCTAATAATTCAGTAAAAAATAGGTCAGATAAAAAATACTAAAAAACATTTTGTTTTTTATAAAAAATGTCAAATTTGTTGGTCGTTTCATTGAAAATCACTATCTTTGTAGATTATTTATATTGGGTGTAATATGGCTTATTCTGATGATGAATTGTATATGATGCGGTGTTTGCAGTTGGCGGCTATGGCTGAGGGGCAAACGTCGCCTAATCCTATGGTGGGAGCAGTTGTTGTATGTGACGGTAAAATCATAGGGGAGGGGTATCATCATCGTGCTGGAGAGCCTCATGCTGAGCCTAATGCTATTAATTCGGTGAAGGATGAGGGGTTGTTGAAGTGTTCGACTTTGTATGTGTCGCTTGAACCTTGTTCGCATTGGGGTAAGACTCCACCATGCGCTGATTTGATTGTTCGCAAAGGGTTGAAACGTGTGGTGATTGCTACGCTTGATCCTAATCCGAAGGTGGCGGGTCGTGGTGTGAAAATATTGCAAGATGCGGGTATTGAGGTGACTGTGGGTGTGATGGAAGAGGAGGCGCGTTGGTTGAATCGTAGATTTATGACTGTGCAAGAGAAGGGACGTCCGTATGTGATTTTGAAATGGGCTGAAACTGAGGATGGAATTATTGATGTGTGTCGTGAGGAGAAGGGTAATGGGCCAATAAAGATTAGTAATTCGGTGACTAAAACGCTTAATCATCAGGTGCGTGTGGAGGAGGATGCTATTATGGTGGCTACGAAGACGGCGTTGTTGGATGATCCACATTTGACGGTGACGAAGTGGACGGGTAAGAATCCTGTGCGTGTGTTGTTGGATAGGACGTTGAGAGTGCCTGCTAATTATAGGATTTTTGATGGGGTAGCGAAGACGATTGTATTTACTAATGCACAATGCACAATTCACAATTCACAATTCACAATTCACAATTCACAATGTACAATTCACAATTCACAATATGCAGACTCCTCTGTCTTTTGGACACCTCTCCTAAAGCAGGGAAGGAATGTTGGTGATAATGTGGAGTTTGTGGGTGTTGAGTTTGATGATCGATTAATAGAGAGTGTGTTGGGCGAGTTGGCTAAGCGTGGTGTTATGTCGGTGATTATTGAGGGTGGAGCGCAGTGGTTGCAGACGGTGATTGATTCGGGATTGTGGGATGAGGCGCGTGTGGAGCGTGGTCCGCACTCTATTCAATGCATAATGAATAATGCAAAATGCACAATTGAAGAAGCACAAAATCTTTCACGAAATGGGGTGAAAGCACCAAAGATAGTATAGGGTTTAGTGTACAGAGTATAGAGATTTTTTGTATGGAATTGTTTTGGCAAATAGTTTATTATGCTTTTACGGCGTTGTATGTTTACACTGCATTGGTGGTGTTGACGGCTATTTTGTTGGAAAATCGTAATCCGGTGAAGACGCTTGGTTGGATTATGGTTATGATTCTATTGCCTATTGTGGGTATTGTGTTGTATGTGTTTATTGGTAAGAATTTTCGTAGAAAAAAGATAATTAATAATAAGTTGCGTTTTCCTAATTTGGATGTCGCAGTTCGTTATTCGGATGAGTTAGAACGGTTTGATAAGGTGGCGAATTTGTTGATGGAAACGGATGGTGCTCGTGTGTTGGGTGGCAATAAGGTGGATGTTTTTACGACTGGGGCAGATGCTTTTAAATCGTTGTATAATGATATAGAGAGTGCTAAGGAGCATATTCATGTAGAGTTCTATATTATTGAGAATGATAAACTTGGGAATAGATTTAGGGAGTTGTTGGAACGTAAGGCGCGTGAGGGTGTGAGAGTGAGGGTGATTTATGACTACCTTGGTGGATGGAAGTTGCCTATTGCGTGGCGGATGTCGTTGAAGAATGCGGGGGCGTTTATTCATCCGTTTTTGGCTGCGGATAATTTTTTTAGATTCACGTTGTTGAATTATCGTAATCATCGTAAGGTGGTTGTTATTGATGGGAAGGTGGCTTATACTGGGGGGATGAATTTGGCTGAGCGATATAGATGGGGTAATGGGTTGGGTTTGTGGCGCGATACGTTTGTGAGGGTTGAGGGGCCGGCGGTTCATTCGATGCAGTATTCGTTTTTGGTGGATTGGAGTTTTGTGGATGGGCGTGTGGTTACGGATAAGAAATATTATCCTGAGGTGGAGTATTTTGATGAGGGAGAGAAGGTGCAGGTGGTTACGTCGGGACCTGATTCGGATTGGTGTAGTATTATGCATGGTGTTGTGGCGGCAATATCGAAGGCTGAGAAGGAGATTTTGATACATACGCCTTATTATATGCCTCCAGAGGCGGTGACTAATGCATTGGTGGCTACTGCGTTGTCGGGTGTTAGGGTGAGGGTGATGATTCCGGAACGGAATGACTCGAAGATTGTTGCGGCTGCGGGACGTAGTTATATTGAAGCTTTGTTAAGAGCTGGAGTTGAGGTTTATTATTATCAACATAACTTTTTGCATTCTAAAGCGATTGTAGTGGATGGTTATTTGTCGATTGTGGGTACGGCAAATATGGATCATCGTTCGTATGAGCAGAATTTTGAGATTGCGGCGTTTGTGTATGGGGAGAAGACGGCGAGATGTTTGGTTGAGGGGTTTGAGAGGGATATGGAGTCGTCGCGTCAGTTGAATGTGAATCTTTGGCGTCATAGGAAGTGGTATAAGAGATATGTGGAGTCGTTGGCGAGGTTGATTTCGCCTCTTTTGTAGGAGGCTTATTGTATTTTTGAAGGTATAGTGAGGGTATGGTTATCCTATGAAGAAGGTAGGGTAAAGGTTGCTGTTTGGTGGGGTGTTTTTTGGGGGGCTTATTGTATTTTTTGAGTAATTTTTTTTGGGATGAAATATGAGTAAAATTGGTTTGATAATTTTACGTGAATATCGTAATCGGGTGGTGAAAAAGTCGTTTTTGTTGATGACTTTTTTGACTCCGGTGTTGATGGCGGCATTGATTGTTGTGCCTGTTTGGTTGTCGTCGATAAAGGATGATGAGGAACGTGTGATGGCTGTGGTGGATCAGACGGGGTTGTATGTGGATTTTTTTGAGGAGTTGGTGTGTGAGGATTGTGTTTTTGAAGTTGTTAGGGAGCAGGGAGCAGGGGATAAGGAGCAGGGAATAGGTGTTGATTCTCAACTTTTAACTGATTATAGTGCATTTGTTTTGATTAGTGGAGATTTGTCGGTTGATGCGAATGGTTTGACGATTTATAGTGAAAAACAGGTGCCAAGTAGTATTCGTCGTTTTATTGAGACGTCGTTGGAGGATTATATTGAGGAGCAGAAATTGGCGTCGTATAATATTCCTAAGTTAAAGGAGATGATAGGTGAGGCTCAAGTGGATATAAGGGCAACGACATATAAGTTGAGTGAAGAGGGTGTTACGACTTCTGATTCGGATATTGCGTCGGTTATTGGAATGTTGACTACGATGTTGATATATATGTTTATTTTTGTGAGTGGAGCTCAAGTGATGAATTCGGTTGTGCAGGAGAAGGTGAATAGAATTGTGGAGGTGATGATTTGTTCGGTGAAACCGTGGGAGTTGATGTGGGGGAAGATTATTGCTGTTGGGTTGACTTGTTTGACGCAGATGGCTTTGTGGGCAGTGTTGACTATGATGATTGTGGGGGTTGCAATGGGTGTGATGAATTTGGATTTGGGCGCACTTGGTATGGCTCAATCGTCGATGTCGGGGATGCCTACGGAGATGGGGAATTTGTCGGTGTTGAGTGTGATTGATTCGGTAAATTGGTCTTTCGTGTTGATTATGTTCGTGGTTTATTTTATTGGGGGGTATTTGTTGTATTCGTCGTTGTTTGCGGCTATAGGAGCGTCGGTTGATAATGAGGCTGATACGAATCAGTTCATGATGCCAATTACGATAATAGTGTTGTTTGCGTTGTATGCAGGTATTTATAGTGCAGAAAATCCTGATGGTCCGTTGGCTTTTTGGTGTTCGATGATACCATTTACATCGCCGATAGTGATGATGGTTAGAGTGCCGTTTGATGTGCCAATGTGGCAGTTGGGTGTGTCGTTGGGATTGTTGGCTCTTACGATTGTTGGTACTATATGGTTGTCGGCTAAGATATATCGAGTGGGAATATTGATGTATGGCAAAAAGCCTACGTTGAAGGAAATAATTAAGTGGATAAAATATAATTAGGAATTAGGAATTAGGAGTTAGAAGTGAGGAGTTAGGAGTGGGAAATGCTAGAATTTAAAAATAAATAATAGATAATGAGGAGTGATTTTCGACTTAAAATAGGTATTTCGTCAGGTTGGTGGGAAGAGGCTCACCGATTGGTGCCTGCATATGTGCAATGTATAATTGACGCAGGAGCTACGCCGGTGGTGTTTCCTGTGACCGATAATGAGCAGATATTGAATAATTTGCTTGATATGGTGGATGGCTTGCTGTTGACTGGCGGTGGGGATATTGACCCTAAGTATTGGGGCGAAGAGTTGATGCCACAAAGTGGTAAACCATGCGCATTGAGAGATGAGTTCGACTTGGCGTTGGTGCGTTTGGCTCGTCGACGTTGTATGCCAGTGTTGGGGATTTGTCGTGGTATGCAGGCAATGAATATTGAGTTTGGAGGTGATATATATCAAGATATTTATACGCAATTGGATAATGCACAATGCACAATGCACAATGCACAATTTAATTGTGAAGGAAAAGATGAAACAGAAGGTTTTAATTCCTCACTTTTAAACCATTCACAAGGAGATCAACCTCGTAGTGAGGTGGCTCATGAGGTGGAATTGGCTCCGGGGTCGTTGATTGCGAGGGTGATGGGTAAGCGAGTGGTTGGGGTGAATACATACCATCATCAGTCGTTGAGAAAAATAGCGCCATCGTGTCGTGCTGTGGGATTTGCGCCAGATAGTATAGTAGAGGCGATAGAAGTGTCAGGATATAAGATGATTGGTGTGCAATGGCATCCAGAAAATCTATATAAAGAGCATCCAGAGCAAAAGGCTTTGTTTGATTGGTTGATGGAGGAGGCAGAGGTGTATGGTCGTGCTAGAGAGTTGCATCGTACGTCGCCTGTGGTTGATACACATACAGATACGCCAATGGTGTGGACTGAGACAACGGACCTTGGGGAGCGTCAGAATCCAGAAGATGTGAAGGTTGACTTTGTGAAGATGAAGGATGGCGATGTGGCATTGACATTCATGGTTGCTTATTTGCCACAAGAGTCACTTGAGGATGCAGATTATAAACAAAAGGCACAAGAGGCGCATGATGTGGCGGTGGATACGTTTGTCCGTTTGCGTGAGCAGGTGGATAGGCGTCCTGAGTTGGTGGGATTTAGTTCTCAACTCTCAATTTTCAACTCTCAACTTTCAAGTGTTTGTTTTGGTTTGGAGAATGGATTTGCATTGGCAGGTGATATTCGCAATGTGGAGAAATTCTATAATATGGGAGTGCGTTATATAACACTTTGTCATAATGGAGATAACGATTTATGTGACTCGGCACGTGGCAAGGGTACGCATGGTGGTTTGTCGGATTTTGGGCGTGAGGTGATTCGTGAGATGAATAGATTGGGCATGATGGTGGATGTATCGCATGCGGCAGATTCGACTATCGAACAGGCAATAGAGTATAGTAATCAGCCAATTATAGCTACACACACATCGGCAAAGGCGTTGTGCGACCATCCGCGCAATATGAGCGACGAACTCATTGTGAAATTGGCACAGAGTGGGGGGCGTATACACGTTTGTTTGTATAACTATTTTCTTGCAAAAGATGGTCGTGCAGATATAAATACGATTTGTGACCATATTGATCATATCGTGAAATTGGTTGGAAGTGAGTATGTTGGTATTGGATCGGATTTTGATGGTGGTGGCGGAGTGTTGGGATGTAACGACTCGAGCGAGTTGATAAATATCACGATGGAACTTATTCGTCGTGGGTATTCGGATAATGACATTAAAAATATTATGGGTGCAGGATTTGTAAAATATTATTCAAGAATATGAAAAAAACATTGATTTTGATATTATGCATTGCGTGCAGTGCATTGAGCATTAGTGTAATAGCTCAAGATGATTATGATATGCAATTTGTAACAGATACTCTTTTGGTACAGGAAGACTCTGTTGAAGTGAAATTGTCAACACGGGATTATTTGAATCTTTTGATGACTCCCGATTCATTGACAGGGGCAGTGATGAATATTTATCAAGATTCGGCAATATTTGCTGTGATAGATAAAAAATTATTAGGCGAAGCAGAAGAGATGAAGGGTTTTCGTATTCAGATATTTTCGAGCAATCGTGGGGCTTCGGCACGCGAGCGAGCTTTTGAGATAAAAGATATTTTAGTTTCGAAGCATCCAAAATTGGCAGATGAAATTTATATTACTTATACATCGCCATTTTGGAAAGTTCGTATAGGTAATTGTACCACTAATGCTAAAGCGCAAGAATTGCGACAATGGATTATTGCTGAATTTCCTGAATTTACAACTGAGACATATATTGTACCAAGTATGATATACGTTTATTAGGGAGTAAGGAGTAGGGAGTAAGGAGTAGGGAGTAAGGACTAGGAGTAAGAAGTTATTCTCAACTCTCAATTTTCAATTTTATCGCCAAAGGCTCAAAGACCTTCGGTTCTCAATTTTCAACTCTCAATTTGAAATATGGATTTTATAAATTTATCAGAGCAACAGAGTGTTACTGACAAAATAGCAGAGCACTACAAAGAGATATTGCGCCTTTTGGGCGAAGATGTCGAGCGTGAAGGTTTGATAAAAACCCCTCAACGTGTAGCAAAAGCAATGCAATTTATTACACAAGGTTATTATCAAAAGCCTGAAGATATATTGCGTTCGGCTATATTTCATGAGGATTATCACCAAATGGTACTTGTTAAAGATATAGAATTTTATTCTATGTGCGAGCATCATATGTTACCATTTTTTGGTAAAGTGCATGTGGCATATATACCTAATCATCATGTTACGGGATTGAGTAAAATTGCACGAGTTGTGGATGTTATATCACATCGTTTGCAATTGCAAGAGCGTATGACTTTGCAAATTAAGGATTGTATTCAAGAGACTTTGAATCCACTTGGTGTGATGGTAGTGGTTGAGGCTCAGCATATGTGCATGCAAATGCGTGGTGTGCAAAAGCAAAATTCTATAACTATTACTAGCGATTTTACAGGAGCTTTCGAGAGTGCAAAAACTCGTGAAGAGTTTATGAATCTTATTAGAAAGTGAAATATGAGATACGAGATATTTAGATATTTATTTGGCATTGTTTTTGTACTATCATAGATAAAGTCTTATATCTTGTTACTAAATATTTGTATTATGCAAAACAATTCTCTTCAACTCAACACTAAATTACAGCAGAAATTATCGCCTATGCAAATACAGGTGATAAAGATGCTTGAGTATCCTTCCATAGAACTCGAAGAGCGCATCCGAGAAGAGATGGTTGAAAATCCAGCTCTTGAAATTGATGCTGAAGGGGTAAATGATAGTGCGTATGAAGAAGATAGTAGAGATGAGGAGCGTCCAAGTGCCGATGATTTAGAGTGGGCATGGAATGGTGATGGCGAGGATTATGATGATCGCGATGAAATACCAGGCTATCGTTTGCATGTAAATAATCGTAGTGCAGATGATTCTACCTATCGACGAGAACAGAGTAATGGACAGGATTTAGGAGAGTTTTTGCTTGAACAATTGCATACATTTACTCTTACTCCTCGCGAAAGGCAGTTGGGTGAATTTCTTATAGGGAATGTAGATTCTAATGGCTATATACGTCGCGAAGTGGAAAGTCTTGCAGATGATTTTGCAGCAAGTCAGGGCGTTGCAGTGGATGATGATGAAATCAATCATGCGCTTGATATTATTCAAAGTCTTGAGCCTGTAGGTGTTGGTGCTTTTGATTTACAGGAGTGTTTGTCGATACAACTTGCGGCAAAACGTCGTGAGGGTAACTACCCAAATGATGTAATGAAAGTGGCAATTGATATAGTTGATCGTAATTTCGATTTATTGGCTCGTAAGCAATATGACGCTATGTTGCGTAAGTTTAATATAGGCCGAGATTTGTTAGAAGAGGCGATAGCATTGATTAAACATCTTAATCCAAATCCAGGTGCTAATTTTGGCAGTGGAGCAGATACTATTTCTCAAACCATTACACCCGATTTTGTGGTTGAAAGCATTAATGGTAATCTTTTTGTTACTTTGAATAACGGTAATATTCCAGAATTGCGTATCAGTGACGATTTTCATCAAATGGTGCAAGATTATTCAGGAAATACCAAGAATCAAACTAAAGAGATGAAAGAGGCATTGCAATTTGCTCGTCAAAAGATTGATTCAGCTCGTTGGTTTATTGATTCTATTAAACAGCGTAATAATACGTTATTGCAAACTATGCGTACTATTGTCGATTTCCAAGAGTTATATTTCCGTACAGGAGATGACCGCAATTTGCGTCCTATGCGATTGAAAGATGTAGCAGATAAAGTGGGATATGATATTAGTACCATTTCTCGTGTAAGTAATAGCAAATATGTTGAAACAGAATGGGGTGTCGTACCATTAAAATATTTCTTCTCTGAAAGTATGACAACTACTGATGGTGAAGAGATTTCAAGCAAAGAGATAAAAACCATTATAAAAGAGACAATTAATGCGGAAGATAAACAATCACCAGTTACGGATGATGTATTAACCGAAATACTTAACCAAAAAGGCTACAAAATAGCACGACGCACGGTGGCAAAGTATCGTGAACAACTAAACATTCCAGTTGCCCGTCTTCGTCGGGAGTTATAAAATTATTTCGTATCTTGTATATAGAGTCTAGAGTTTAGAGTCTCGTGTCTAATATCTATAATAATGAATTTAATAGCAAGAATATTTTCTATAATATTACAGCCAATTTTTGTTCCACTTTACGGAGTCATGCTACTTACTATGTATGACCCCGTATTGTCTGTTTTACCTCTATCTGCCAAATCGTTGATTTGGCTTATTGTGTTTTTATCTACAGGATTATTTCCGGCAATAGTTATTGGTATTTGTATTAAGTATGGTATGGTGAGTGATACATTTATTTCAAATAGAAAGCAACGACCTATTCCATTTATTTTCACTCTTTTTGGATATTTCTTCTGTGTTTATTGGTTGCACAAAATTGGGCTTAATTTCTTTTATACGGCGCCGATTTTAGGTGCAGCTATTGGATTGATGATTATGTTGCCAATCAATTGTTTTTGGAAGATTAGTGCTCATCTTTCGGCTATGGGAGGTTTGTGTGGAGGTCTGTTCACATTTGCTTTTATTCATGGTACGACACCAATCGTGGCTCTTGTAGGTTTGATTCTTTTAAGTGGAATATTAGGTTGGTCTCGTATGGAGCTCAAGGCTCATACACTTGGACAAGTGTGTTGTGGTTGGCTCAATGGTTTTCTTTGTGTTACAGCTGGTTGGCTATTGTTGATGTAATTAATAGATATAATAAATATGAAACTAAAACTTATTCTTTTAACTCTATTTTTTCAGCAGATATTGTTTGCTGGGGTTGGGACTTCTCGCACTTCACTTCTCACACCTCATTCTACCATTTCTTATGAAGTTGTTGATCTTAAGACAGGAGAAGTAGTTGCCTCACAAAATCCAATGCTTTGTGCAACACCAGCCTCGGTTACAAAGATAATTACTACGGCTACAGCATTGGAATTACTTGGCGGTGATTTCCAATTCTCTACATATATCGAAACCAATGGTTCTATTGAAAATGGAATTCTCGAAGGCGACCTTATAATTCGAGGTGGAGCCGACCCAACTCTCGGATCGATTCATCTTGGCGACCGTGCGTTTCTCGATTATTTTGTGAAAGTGATTAAGCATAAAGGTATCAATCATATCAAAGGTGATGTGATTATTGACCCAACATGTCTCGACCGTTGTGCAGCTTCAGTTAAATGGATTTGGGAAGATATGGGTTTTCACTATGGAGCTGCTGCATTTGGACTTTCTGCGTATGATAACACCTCAATAATTACTATGAATTCTGGTGCTTTTGGTACAAAACCAATTGTAACAAGCGTATGGCCCGAAACTCCAAATCTTGCGATTTATAACGAGGTGAAGACTCTTGCAATTCCTAACGATAGTGTTTGGGCATTCTGTCAACCATTAGGTTTGGCTCTATATCTTCAGGGCGGTATGCCTGCTAATCGCAATAATTATGTTGTGCGTACTTCAATTCCTAATCCATCGTTGGTAGTGGCAAAATCGTTGCATAAGATGTTGAATGACTGGGGTGTAACGGTAGAAGGAGATTATAGTGTTCAAACAGAATATTTCCCTGAAGAGCGTACGCTTATTTATGAATACAAATCGCGTAAATTGCGTGAAATCATACGTTTGACTAATTTTAAGAGCAACAACCTTTATGCCGAACATATATTTCGTCGTTTAGGTAACATTATTATGCCTCACGAAGCCACATCGTCTGCATCTGTTCAAGTAGTCAAAGATTATTGGGCAAAACAGGGCGTTGATATTTCTGCACTTTTCCTTTATGATGGATGTGGTCTTGCCGCTCAAAATGCTTATAACGCACATTTCTTGAATCAGATATTGGTTCACATGCGCAAGAGCCCTAACTGGGATGATTTTTACCAATCACTACCTCGTGCAGGTCGCGAAGGTACAGTGGGTTCATTCCTTTATCGCACTAAATTACAAGACAAAGCCCGTTTGAAATCAGGCAGTCTCAGTGGCGTGCAATGCTATAGTGGTTATATTATGTATGGAGATAAAGAATATGCAGTAACTGTGATGGTTAATAACTTCACCTGTAAGCGTAAAGAGGTGAAAAATCAGATAGAAGAGTGGTTATTGGATATCGTTAAATAAAGCATCCTACCCAATAGCAACCTTCAAGCAACCTATCTCGAAGAAGACTGACACTTTTTATCGTGTATGATACATCGTTTAAGCAATATAGATTCAACTAGTACAGAACTCCGTCGTCGAATGTCGGTAGAGCAACTGCCACATGGCTATTGCCTCTCGGCCGATTTTCAGACTGCAGGGCATGGGCAAGCCACCAATCGATGGGAGAGCGAAGATGGCAAAAACTTACTTTTCAGTATTCTATTAAGACCGACGATTATACCCGCATCAGAGCAATTTGTTATCACCGAGTTTGTTACACTTGCCATAATCAATGCTCTGCAAGATTATATTCGTCAGCAGATAACCATCAAATGGCCTAACGATATCTATGTTGGCGACAAGAAACTCTGCGGTATTCTTATAGAGAATGCCTTGTGCGGACCAACTATCGACACCTGTATTGTAGGCATAGGCATAAATATAAATCAAGAGATATTTGTAAGTGATGCTCCAAACCCAGTCAGTTTGAAACAACTCAATGGACGCGATAATGATCGAGGGGAAATACTCGAAGAGATATATCAAAATATACTTAACTATTATGATTATCTTGCTGATAATTGGCAAAATAACGATATAAAACAATCGCTTCATTACGAATATATGAATAACCTTTATCGTCGCAATGGTTATTATAACTATTCAACACCTGAAGGAGAGAAATTTGCCGCTGAAATCGAGGATATTGGACCACAAGGGCATCTTACATTGCGATTACAATCAGGCGAACTTCGTATATTCGCATTCAAAGAAGTAATATTTGAACTGAAATAAAAAATGGATTTTAAACTAACATCAAGTTATGCCCCAACGGGCGATCAACCTCAGGCAATCAAAGAGTTGACTGAGGGAATTCGTCGTGGGGTGCCATTTCAAACTCTGCTTGGTGTTACGGGGTCGGGTAAGACATTTACGATGGCAAACGTAATAGCCAATATTGGTCGCCCAACCCTGATACTCTCTCATAATAAAACACTTGCTGCTCAACTTTATAGCGAATTCAAAGCCTTTTTCCCAGAGAATGCAGTAGAGTATTTCGTTTCGTATTACGACTATTATCAACCTGAAGCTTATATCCCACATACCGATACATATATCGAAAAAGACCTTGCAATCAACGATGAAATCGACCGTTTGCGACTATCTGCAACAGCTGCATTGCTCTCGGGGCGCAACGATGTAGTGATAGTTTCGTCGGTTTCGTGTCTTTATGGTATTGGCAACCCCGATGATTTTACGCAAAACTGTATTACTTTGAAGGCAGGACAGCGATATTCACGTCAAGACTTGATGTTTCAACTTGTTAATGCTCAGTATGTTCGCAATGATATAGAGTTGAATCGAGGCTATTTTCGTGTGAAAGGCGAAACAATAGACATTTGTGTCTCTTATGCCGATTATATAGTGCGAGTGGTATTTTGGGACGATGAAATTGATGTTATTGAGACATTAGACCTTGTGAATAACCACACTCTTCAACGTTTCGATGAATTTAAAATATATCCTGCCAATATCTTCACTACAACAAAGGAGCGTGTTAATGCAGCTATCGACCAAATAGCACTTGACCTTGGTCGTGAGGTGCAAGAGTTTATTGAGCGAGGCATGCCTTATGAGGCAAAACGATTAGAAGAGCGAGTTAATTACGACCTTGAAATGATAAAAGAGGTAGGCTACTGCTCTGGAGTAGAGAATTATAGTCGTTATTTTGATAATCGTCCTCCTGGCTCACGTCCGTTCTGTTTGTTGGACTATTTTCCTGACGACTTTTTGTTGATTATAGATGAAAGTCACGTTACGGTGCCGCAAATTCGTGCCATGTATGGAGGAGATGCCTCGCGTAAGAAGAATTTGGTGCAGTATGGATTCCGTCTTGAGGCTGCTTTGGACAATCGACCATTGAAGTTTGAAGAGTTTGAGCAATTGGTTAATCGCGCGATTTATGTGAGTGCTACGCCTGCCGATTATGAATTGCAAAAGTCGGAAGGTGTTATCGTAGAGCAAGTTATTCGTCCAACAGGTTTGCTTGATCCAATAATTGAAGTGCGTCCTACGCTCAATCAGATTGATGACTTGATGGAAGAGATAGTTTTGAGAGTAGAGAAGGATGAGCGAGTGTTGGTTACAACATTGACTAAACGTATGGCGGAGGAGTTGAATCTCTATCTTGAACGCAATGGGGTGCGTTGTAACTATATTCACTCTGATATTGATACTCTTGAACGTGTTAGAATACTTGATGAATTGCGCGCTGGTATGTTTGATGTGCTCATTGGTGTCAATCTCTTGCGTGAGGGGTTAGATTTGCCACAAGTGTCGTTAGTCGCTATTCTTGATGCCGACAAAGAGGGATTTCTTCGTTCACATCGTTCTCTCACTCAGACAGTTGGCCGTGCGGCGCGGCACCTTAATGGTAAGGCAATTATGTATGCCGACACGATAACAGAGTCGATGCGATTGACAATAGAAGAGACAACTCGCCGTCGTGAAAAACAATTGAAATATAATGCCGACAATAATATAATACCACAAGCAGTAGCCTCTCGTACAGTAGTATCACCATTACCAACGAAAGGAGATAATGATATTAATGTTCGTCAGAGTGGTCAGGTAGGTCGGACTATTTCGACGGGTCAAACTAGTCCGACTATTTCGACACAACTTTCAACACCATCTGTTGCTGCTGATCCAGTGGTACAATATATGTCGCATGCAGATATTGAGAAATCGATAAAGAATGCACGTCGCAGAATGGAAGAAGCTGCAAAACGACTCGATTTCATTGAGGCAGCACAGTGGCGCGATGAAATGCTTCAACTTGAAGAACTCTTGAAATAGGGAGCAGGGAGTAAGGTGCAGGGAGTAAGGAGTAGGGAGTATGGTATAAGTTAAAAAAAACGAGCGGAGCGAGTAAATCTCATATCTCGTGTCTCGCTACTAATAGTCTAAAATATGAATTATGAATTAATTAAAGCTCCGATTATTACTGAATTTGCATTGTTTCAGCAATTTTTAGATTCAGCTTTTTCGGCAGAGGAGCAATTACTTAAAAAAGTCCTTGACCATGTGCGTACACAAAAAGGTAAACAGGTGCGCCCTGTTTTTACGTTGCTTTGTGCAAAATTGTGTGATACGCCAAATAATAAGACTATAAATGTAGCGGCAGCATACGAGTTGTTGCATACTGCTAGTCTTATTCACGATGACGTGGTGGATAATACGATGGAGAGACGAGGTCAGCCTTCGGCAAATGCACTATTTGATAATCGTACGGCTGTGCTTGTAGGCGATTATTTGTTGAGTAAGTCGATGCAATTTATTGCCGAAACAGGTGTGCCAGAGTTGTATGCTCAGCTTGCTCTTTTGGGTAATATATTGACTCGTGGCGAGTTGCTTCAGTTGCAACATTCATACTCCATCCCTACCGAAGAGGATTATATAGAGATTATCAAAAAGAAAACAGCGGTGTTGTTTACTATCAGTGCCGAGTCGGCAGCCATTAGTGTTGGAGCAACGTCGGAGCAACGTGAGGCTTTGCGTCAATTTGCTGAGTATTTGGGTATCTGTTTCCAAATCAAAGATGATATTTTTGATTATACGCCTAATGCTCAAATTGGGAAACCTACATTGAACGATATTCGTGAAGGTAAATTTACATTGCCACTGATTCATGCCCTTGAGAGTATTCATGCAAATGAGGCTTCGTTGATACTTGATGCAGTGAAAAAATGTCAGTTTACCGAAGATTTCTTTTATAATATTGGTTCGCTTGTGGCTCGTACTGGTGGTATTGAATATGCCGAGCAGCGTATGGCTTATTATAAAGTAGAGGCCGAGAAGGCGTTGAGTATCTTCGCTGATAGTGAAATAAAGCAAGCCCTATTAAATCTTTTAGAATTTACAATTTTGCGAAAAAAATAATAATCAAAATAAAACCCAGAAATTGCAATTGCAATTTCGGGGTTTTATTTTGTTTAACTAGTAATTAGTCATTATTTTGCAGGGAGCATAACGATTTCTACTACGTTGCCTTGTTTTACGAGGGCTTTGAGAGTTTTTTGAATTGATTTTGCATTGACTTTTTCGAGAGTTTTCTTATAGTCTTTTGCGTAGTTGATGCCATCTTGGTAGTAGCGGTCGAGGATTGTACCCCACCAGCCGTTGTCTTCCATATCTTCGGCAAGTGTGTTGAGACGATTTTCTTTTGCTTTTTGGAGATCGTCGGCACGTGGACCATTCTCAATGATTTCCATCACTTCTTTGTGGATGATTGACATGAGTTTTTCTTGTTTTTCAGGGTCGGTGTCGAATTGCATAAGAAGAACTGCTTGTTCGGTAGGGTCTTCAATTACATAACCTGCACAACCTACGCCATATGAGCCTCCTTCTTTTTCACGGATACTTTCGAGGTAACGAGTGCTGAGGATGTCGCCAATGATGCCCATGTTGAGGCGGTTGGCGAGAGTAGCTTTCATTTTGCCTGAATATACGATGCGATTAGAAGCTGTTTTAGTCTCCATTTCGCGAGAGAAGTAGTTGTTCACTTTGCCTTGTGGGTAGCGAACACCATGGTCGGTATAAGTTTCGCGTGATTTGTCAGTTTTAAGACCACCAAGCCATGTGCAGATGATTTGGCGAGTAGCTTCGTCTGCTGGGTTGATGTTACCGATGAAAGTTACGAAGAAGTCGGCAGGGTTAGCGAAACGTTCTTTGTAGATTTCGATAGCACGTTGTTGGTTAGCACGTTTAATAAGGTCGAGGTTGACGATGAGTGTACGTGGGCTGTGTGAAGTGATAGTTTGTTGGATGCTATCAGAGAACGCAGTTTTAGGGTTTTTGTCGCGAGCAGCCAATTGAGTTTCGAGCATAGAGATAAGAGTTTGGTATGCTTG
>JAZLDO010000111.1:0-10837 GCA_045614825.1 Candidatus Aphodosoma sp.
TTCTTCGAGACCGAGGTAACCATTTTCGGCATTGTCAACGATACGGCGGATAGCTTGTACGTCGATTTCTGGCATTTCGAGGTTTTCTGGTTCTGGAGCAGGAGTATTGAATACTTTAGCAAGAGCATTACCAAATACACACTCTTCGCTGAAATTGATGCGGCCACGATTATTGATGAAGTCAGCAATTTCGTCTTTCACGTTGATGATAGATGGAAGGATAGGGTAGATAGGTTTTTTGCAAGTCTTCATCTTTTCATCGAGCACGCGGTAAGGTTCCCAGTTAGGGAAAAGACCTGGGCTACCAAAGATAACAGCCATAGCGTCGATATTGTCGAAGTCGTTTTCGCAAGCGTCGATGATGTGACCAAGTTGCTCTGCAGTACCAGTAGCGAGGAAGTCGATAGGGTTAGCTACTGATGAGCCTGGGAATAATTTAGTGAGCAACTCTTCGGCTTTAGGACCAGAGATATGAGGTACTTCGAGACCATTGTTAGACAATGTATCAGTAAGCATAACAGCAGGACCACCAGCGTGAGTGATGATAGCTACGTTTTTGCCTTTCATTTCAGGATGCATGAAGACAGAACATACGTTAACGAGTTCGAGACGGTTGCTACAACGTACGATACCAGCTTTGCGGAAGAGAGCATCTACAGCTACGTCTGAAGTAGCGAGGGCACCAGTGTGAGAAGAAGCAGCACGGCTACCAGCTGATGAAGAACCTGACTTGATAGCAGCGATTTTACAGCCTTTGCGGATAAGAGAAGAGGCGTGTTTGAGCAATTTTTGAGGATTGCGTACGCTCTCCATATAAATCATTTTTACGAAAGAAGATTCGCCTTCTACGTAAGTTTCGTCCCAATATTCGAGAACTTCTTCGATACCTACTTGAGCAGAGTTACCTACAGCCCAAACAGAGTTGAATTGGAGACCATTAGTGATACCAATCTCTTTGATAAACACAGCAGTAGCACCTGAACCAGTAACGAAGTCAACGCCACGAGGGTTGAGTTGTGGAATTGGAGCGTCGAAAGCACCAGTATAGTTAACATTCAAGAAACCAGTACAGTTAGGACCGATGAGTGAGCCACCAACGTTGTCGATGATTTCTACGATTTTGTGTTCGATTTCGGCACCTTCGTGGTTTTCTTCAGAGAAACCAGCAGAGATGATAACAAAACCACGGCAACCTTTTTCGTTAGCGAGTACGTCAACAGTATGCAAGCAATATTTTGATGCGATACCCATGAGGGCGCAATCTACTTGAGGGAGGTCTTCTACTTTAGCATGGCATTTGATGCCTTGGATTTCTGCTTCTTTAGGGTTAACTACATAGATTTGACCTTTGAATTGGCTGTCGAGGAGGTTTTTGAGAAGTTTACCACCAGGTTTTTGAACATCGTTAGAAGCACCAACAACAACGATGCTTTGCGGATTTAAGAGTTTTTCTGAAATCATAATATTAGATTATTAGTAGCGAGTAGTGAGTAGCAAGTTTATTGTCACTCGGCTTTCGCTTCGTTATTATTAGAATTTTCTTTCTTCGTATTTTTCGATTGCATCACGCCATTCTTGTGAGATTGGAATGGTGATATTGTGGTCGAAGTCGTAGCCAACCATTGTGGTTGCTCCTTTGCATTTGATGCGACCTGTGCGTAGGTCAACTATTTGTTGCTCAAGTATTAAACTTTTAGTGCCAATGTGTGATACGCCAGTTTCGACTGCTATGCGGTCGGTGAGGAATATTGGTTCTATAAAATCTACTTCGATGTGAGCTACTACGATATCGACTTTTTGAGAGAAGAAGTTGTCGTTGCCACGCACGGCTGCGAAGTATTCGCTTTTGCCTAAGTCGTAGAAACTGAAATATGTTGAGTTATTGACATGCCCTAAAGCATCAGTGTCGTTAAATCTTAATTGTACTGGTACTTGATGTTTCATATATTATTTTTTGATTTTAACAGAAGTACATAAATTATTTATTGGACGATTAGGTTATTTTATACTTTAATTGTGTCTTTGGGTTGATAATTATTTTTAAGTACAAGCCTTGGAATTAATTAGTAAAGAGTAATAAGCCTTCAAACATAAAATATGTACTTATGTTGAAAATATTTTAATTTTTCAACTTGAAAAATGAGAAGTGTACGTTGCCGTAGTTGCGGTGATCAACGAAGTTTGGATGATTTTCGAATGATGTTTTTGCACCATGTTCAACAATGAGAAGCCCATCCGGATTGAGGTGATTATGTTTGAATACTAAATCAGGTATGTCGGCAATGTTCTCAAGTTGATAAGGTGGGTCGGCAAAGATGAAGTCGAAAGATGTTTGAGTTGAAGTGAGATAGCGGAAAACGTCTTGTCGCATCACGCGAATATTGTCTATTTTGAGATCAGCACACATCTTTCGTATATAGCCGATGTGTTTTTCGCTCATTTCGATTGCAGTGATATGTAGTGCGTTGCGAGAAGCTAACTCGTAGCTGATAGAACCAGTGCCAGAGAAGAGGTCGAGGGCAGTGATGCCTTCGATATCCATTTCGTTGTTGATAAGGTTGAATAGCGACTCTTTGGCAAAGTCGGTAGTTGGTCTGGCTGTGATATTGCTTGGTGGGTCGAAACGACGACCTTTAAAACGTCCGCTGATTATACGCATGATATTCGGTTTTGTTTTTAACAGAAGTACATATTTTATTTTTCAGGCTTAGATAATGCAGTTGTATTTTTTATTTTCAGTTGGATAATCTATTTTTTAAGTACAAAAATTATGTACTTGAAAAAATATAATAGCCCGATATATTCTAATAGCATGTTTGGAATATTGTCAACTATCAAATAAAGAATCTGTACTTATGTTAAATATATTTATAACTTAGTTTGCAGTGTGAAGAGAGGGGCGTATTGGTTTGGCAATTCAGCGTTCCAGTTTTGAGGTTTTGGTGAGTTGATGTGGCGGATATAGTCAGATAGGAACGAGGTAGGATTAATAATGTGTATGTCGCCCATTATGTTGAGTTCCACCTCTTCTTGAGAGAGGTTTAGTTGTTGATAGCAAGCGAGGATGTAGTAGGCTGCATCGTTGTCGCATGTGATAGGGTAGGTGTTAGCAAGGTGTAGTTTGTGGTCGTGGATGACAACGATATTTATGTGTTGTGATGTTATTTCTGCCCACATAGAGTTTTGAGTGGGTGAATTTAGAGCCATAGAGGCGAGAAGTTCTATTTCGTGATGTTTGCGACATTTTATGTTAGGTATAGTCCATTGGTTGGAGTATGAGGCTACGAGAATGTCGTCGTTGAGTGGGTTTATTATAGTTTTAGCGCGGTGTCGCAAGTTGTTTTCTATAGGTAGGAAAGCGGTATAGTTTTCGTCGATTACCAATGATTTTGGTATTAGAGTAAAAGGTCCGTATCCTATGTATGTAGCAGAGTGGTAGTTGAGTTGAAGTAGAGGTTCTTCTTTTAATAGTTGAGTAGTGTTATGTTCCGTTGCTATGTGTTTGATTGCTACAACAATTTGATTATTATTGGTTATATAAAAACGATATCCATCAGGAAGCTGCCTGATGGATATACTATATGTATCAGATAGATTAGCAGCGAAATTTGTTGCTATAAAATCTATAGAGTTACTCATTAATTTTGATTTAATTATGCTTTACGCATTGAGCATTGAATTACTCCCAGTTACCAGAGTTGTTGTTAGGTTCTACAACTGAACCAACTTTAAGACCGTTGAAACGGTTCATCTTTGTTTGTTTGTCTTTAAGGTTGATGAGTTGTTGACGGTTGAGATCAGAGAGGTAAGTGTCGTAGTGAGCAGATACTTCGAATAGTGGAGTTGGAAGACCAGATGCAGCACTTACGTAAGTGATAGTATCGAATTGGAATTTGGTTCCGTTAGAGAAAGGAATCACTACGAGGTCAGCGATTTGTTCTTGAGTGTAGTCGTTAGCGAGGAGAGTTTCGTAAACGCTTACGTAAGTTGTATCACGACGGAAGTTTTCGAGACCATTAGCTGCGATTTCTTTTTTGTCACCTTTTTTAATGATAGCGAGGGCTTTTTTCTCTGTAAGACCATTTTTGAGTTGGTCGTCAGTAAGAGTACCTTCTTTGAGGACTACAGGGAGTTTGCCTTCGAGGATAAAGTGAACCAATGTGTCTGCGTTAGGGCAGAAGTGGTCGTTTTGTTTTTGATACTCGATTTGAACTTTGCGGATGTCAACAAGTTTTTTGATAATTTGTTGTTCGCGTTTAGCTTGTTCTTGTTCGAATTCGATTGGAACAGTGATACTTGTTACGCAAAGGTAAGTCATTGCACAGATTGCAACTACTAAGAGAGTACGGAATGCTAGTTTCATTGTGTTTTGATTATTTTGTTATTATTTTATTTGTTATTTTTAATATCGTGCAAATTTACAAAAAATAATTGAAATATGTGTGTTATTTTCAAGTTTTTTTTGTGATTAGCTTTATTTTAACTCTGCGATGCCTTGTCGAATGATTTCGTAGTCGGGTGTTGTGCAGTCAACTACGGTTGATACTTCGGTGTTTCCAATGCCTCCGTCGATGACAAGATCGACTAATGAACCATATTTTTCTTCTATTAATTCAGGGTCGGTTTCGTATTCAACTTCGGTGTTCATATCTCGGAATGAAGTTGTAAGTATTGGATTTCCAAGGTTTTCTACGATTGTGCGTACTATGTTGCGGTCGGGAATGCGGATACCTACAGTTTTGCGTTCTTTGATTAAGCGAGGCAGTTTGTTATTTCCGTTTAGGATAAAAGTGAATGCACCTGGAGTGTTTTGGCGAATGAGCTTGAACGTGTCATTATCCATTTTGGTGTATTCGCTGATGTCGCTTAATGAAGAACACATGACAGAAAATTGCGCTTTATGAGGGTCGATACCTTTGATTTTGCATATTTTTTCGACTGCACGAGTTTGGAAAATATCGCAGCCGAGGGCATATACTGTGTCGGTAGGGTAAACTATTACTCCACCATTGCGCAAAACCTCTACTATTTTGTTGATAGTATTTTGGTTAGGGTTTTCGTCGTAGAGTTTAATCATATTTATTAAAAAGACAGAAGAACAAAATAACATAAAAATTTATTATTTTTGTTTTTATGTTATTCTGTCTTTAATTTTTTTTATTTGAATTGTTCGAGGAAACGGACATCGTTTTCAGAGAACATACGTAGGTCTTTAACTTGGTATTTGAGGTTGGTGATACGTTCGACACCCATACCGAATGCGTAGCCGCTATATACTTTAGAGTCGATACCACAAGCTTCGAGCACGTTAGGGTCGGTCATGCCGCAACCAAGGATTTCGACCCAACCTGTGTGTTTACAGAATGGGCAACCTTTACCACCGCAGATGTTGCAAGAGATATCCATTTCGGCCGATGGCTCTGTGAATGGGAAGTATGATGGACGGAGACGGATTTTTGTATCTTCGCCGAACATTTCACGTGCGAAATAGAGAAGTGCTTGTTTGAGGTCGGCAAAAGATACATTTTTATCAACATAAAGGCCTTCTACTTGATGGAAGAAGCAGTGAGCGCGATATGAGATTGCTTCGTTACGATATACGCGACCAGGAGCGAGGATGCGGATAGGAGGTTGTTGTTTTGTCATCACGCGAGTTTCGATGCTTGATGTGTGGGTACGAAGCAAGATATCAGGATGTTGCTCGATGAAGAAAGTATCTTGCATGTCACGAGCTGGGTGCTCAGGTGGGAAGTTGAGCGACTCGAATACGTGCCAGTCATCTTCGATTTCAGGACCTTCAGCTACAGTGAAACCTATGCGTGAGAATATTTCGATAATTTCGTTTTTAACTAAAGAAAGAGGGTGGCGAGTGCCGAGTGCGATAGGTTCGGCAGTACGAGTAAGGTCGAGTTTGTCGGCCTCTTGACGTTGAGCTTCGAGAGTGGCTTTAAGCTCGTTTAGACGATTTTGAGCAGTGTCACGAAGGTGGTTAAGAAGTTGACCTATTTCACGTTTTTGTTCGTTAGGCACTTCGCGGAATTGGTTGAAAAGTTCAGAGATTTCGCCTTTTTTACTAAGATATTTAATACGTATAGCTTCTAATTCCTCGAGTGAATTAGCGTTCCATGAATTTACTACTTGGTGTAGTTGTTCAATTTTTTGTTTCATTATTTATAGATTATTAGTAGCGATTTAATATTCAAAATGCAAAGTTACAAAAAAATGTTGATATGTTTAACGTTTAACTTTAATTTTTTGTAGTCATAATTAGTTATAATTAGTTATAATTAGTCATAATTAGTCAAAATTGGTTATAATTGGTTATTTTTAGTCATAATTTGTGGGTTATGATTTGAAAAAACAAGTTCGTTCGTAGGAATGAATTAATTAAATATTTTTTATTTATAGAAATACCTATTTAATCTTAATTAGAATAAGGTTAACCATCCTTATTCATCAGAGTTTGCGTATTATTTAATTAGACCAATTGATAACTATATGTTACCAACAATAATCCACTTGCCGTTATAGTCGCCTCCTTCTCGGATTAATTTACCTTCTTTTCGCAGTTGATCTATAATGTTTCTTACTTGGCGTACACTAATCTTCAGTTGTTTCGATAGTTCGTTTCTTGATATAGATGGATTGGACTTTATTATATTTATGAGTGAGTCTTGTACGTTCTGATACACCTCTGGCACACTCTGGTACACCTCTGGCACACCTCTGGCACACTCAGGAGCATTAACCACTTCATTTGTTCTCCAGATAACAACTCTAAAGTCCTCTTCCTGATAAAATTCAGGGGTTCTCAATCCATATTCACGACACTTGTTGATGATATCTTCCGTACCTGTACCTACCTTTTCTATATAGCCATTCCAGTACATAGGATCAGCAAGTAGCGGATTCGCAGGTAAAGACTTATGAGGACCATGTAATTTCTGTACAGTCAATCCGTATGGCAATGTACCAGGATTCCAAATTTCTAATCTGTCTCTGAACAACATTATCTGTACGCTCGCATTACTCGTATAATCTCTGTGGCACACAGCATTCACAATAGCTTCTTTCACTGCATCAATCGGCAATTCGGGGTGTGTAGGTATATCAGCTTTTTCTCCTTCAGCACGTGTTCCAACCCAATTATTGATACGGCTCATCACAAAACTCGTGGCTTGGTCAACAAGTTCAAACACATCGCCTCTGTATATCTGATATGCAGGCATCGGCTTTTCCACCACATTTCCATAGAACTGCACGCATTTAACTTCAGATGTAATGAAATATTTTTGTGGTTTCTTTCCAAACAGCAGTACTGCTGCATTTGCCAATCTTCCTTTGTCATCGACTAAATCAAGATGTGTAAGCAAAGACAAAGGAGATGTTTCAACAGGAAGAGGAAAATTACGCTTTGAACGTGCCATGTGGATAAAATTTTTCATCTTATCCTCGTCCAAATCTTCTAATGTTGCCCCATTGTCATTTGATGCATCGAATGGTCGCCAACGGATATATTCCTTTTCCTCTAAGTAGCGGATTAGCGAAGCATAAACAGAAGTTCGCAACCCATCAATGTCAACAAAGGTTTTACGTACAATATCTCGTTCGACTTTTCGGATTAAAGCAGTCTCTTTCGGATGTCTTTTCTCCTCTCCAATGCTCTTTATGTATATTAAACGGCTTTTATGAAGCGTTGCAGCTAAATCATACTCACGTTCTGTCGGAGAAACACCATCCTCGTCCTCATATCCATAAAGATTACCATATAGTCCCATATAAATATCGCAAAGTTCAACTTCTTTCAAATAGACATGACTTGTTGGATATTCATTAGCTGGAACTTCTTCAAATATAAATGGCTCAAAGAATTTACCTAATAGAACATCTGTTCGGATATAATGACAAAGCATAGCTCGTTCTTTGGCAAACTCACTTTGAACACTACTTATGAATATTTTTATGCGTTTCATATAATATTGTCGTTCATTTTAAATAATCCTTGTACTCAGTTTTTAATTTCTGCCAAATCTTTGCAAAGATACAAAATATTTTAGCGGAATGCAAGTGATTATGGGGGTAAATTTAGAAAGTTGTTTTATGTTGTTGATTTTCAGGTGTGAGTTTTTTTATGATGTAAATGTTGTGCTGTTTTTTAGGGGGTGAAAGTAGGGTGCAGGTAGGGAATAGGGAATGGGGAGTAGGGAGTAGGGGAAAGACTGTATCAATTTTGTTTTGACACAGCCTTTGGGTTATTCTGAGAGTTTTTTGTGTTTTGTTCGCCCCCGTTGGGGACGTATTATTATGGATGTTTGTTAACCGCAGGTTCCTGTTGGTCACCAGCGGTTATGCATAGTTTGCCCTCTCCGAGGTCTTTTTTAGTAAATATAGGGGTAAGGATTGAGATGGGTTAAGTTGTTAATTATATTGGTATTGTAGATGCTGCCTATCATTGCGATGCCGCCAAAGTTTAGTTCTTGGAAATAGGGTAGCATGTCGAGAGTGATACCACCTAAGGCAATGACCTTAGAGTCGATTATGCCATTGGTAGAGGCTTTTAGTAGTTCTTCTTTTGTGAAATTTGACTTGTAGCCTATTTTAGAGATACTGTCGAATATAGGACTTAAAAATAGGTAGTCGTATTCGGATTTGTACCTTTCTATTTCTTCGAACGAATGGCATGAGCGGGTTTTGATTCCGTTGTAACCATCGGGCAGAGAGGTTATGTTTTTGTTGATGTGAATGCCTTTGAGCGAAAATTCGGTGTATAATTCGGGATAGTCGTGAATTATGATTTTTGCTCGTTCTTCTTTGGTTAGTTTGGCTAATAATTGTCGGCATTGGTGGATGGTGCCCTCGGGTTTGCGAAGGTGGACAGAGTAGATGCCCATTTTCAGCAAATTGCTGATTAAATAGGCATCTTCATCTATCATATTTGGCGTTGTTATAGCAATGATTTTCATTTTTTCAATGCATTGATAATGAGGTCAGTCACTTTTTTGCCTGAGAGGAGCATACCTCCAAAGATAGGACCCATGCGAGGGGTGCCACTTACGGCAGAGGCAGCCATACCGCAGACGTAAAGTCCTGGATAGATTTCTTTAGTGCCGTTGACAACTTCCTCTTCGCCAGCAACTACATCAAGAGAGCGTTCGCCGATGACTTCACCTGTGTCGGTAGCAAGGCGTATGCCATTTTTGCGAGCTACGGTGCAACACATTTCGCTGTCGTGACCAGTGCCGTCAATAACGCATTTAGCCATGATGTTGAGCGGATCGACGTGCATGCCTTCGCGTAATACAGGAGTCCAATTGACAACAACGCCACTAACTACATTGTCCTTAAAGATAACATCTTCAACAGAATAGCAGTTGAAGATAGTAGCTCCTGCGTGCACTGCTTTGTATAGTAGAGCGGCAGTGCTTTCGACAGAGTCCATCACATAGAGGTGGTCGTTGTATTGCTCGTAGTTGATATCAAACTCTTTGATAATGTGGAGAGCCTCTTCTTGCACAACGATTTGGTTGAACATCATAGCACCACCCCACATGCCACCGCCAGGAGAGAGTTTGCGGTCGAATTGAGCAACTTTTAGTCCTGCTTTAGCGAGATAATAGGCAGCAACGATGCCAGAAGGACCACCACCGACGATAGCTACGTCGAGGTCTAAGTTCTTTTCTAATTTACTGAAATAGGTACTGATAATACCATGAGATACATTTTTTTCAATCATAGTTGTAAGTTTTTAAATTGGGTTAGTATTTAGTTTGAATAGTTTACTTATAAGTTCGCCCCCGTTGGGGACGAGATAAGATTATATTCGTTTGTTCTGCAGGTTCCCTTCGGTCACCCGCAGTTAAGCATAGTTTGCCCTCTTCGAGGACTAATGTAATTTCTTTAATTTAGCTGTTATTCATCGCAGAGGGTGTGGCTGATTTTCATAGCGCAGAAGTTAGGGCCACACATAGTGCAATATTTGCCACCTACGTTGTTAGATGATTTGTAGTATTCTAACGCACGTTCGGGGTCGAGGCTGAGGTTGAATTGGTCTTTCCAACGGAACTCGTAGCGCGCCTTGCTGAGAGCATTGTCGCGAATGACGGCACCCGGATGTTGTTTTGCAAGGTCGGCAGCGTGAGCAGCAAGTTTGAATGCAACAACCCCTTCGCGCACATCATCCTTGTTAGGCAAAGCAAGATGCTCTTTAGGAGTGACATAGCAGAGCATAGCCGTGCCATACCATCCGATTTGAGCTGCGCCGATAGCTGATGTAATGTGGTCATAGCCAGGAGCAATGTCGGTAACGAGTGGGCCTAACGTGTAGAAAGGAGCATTGTGACATTTTTCGATTTGACGTTCCATGTTTTCTTTGATTTTGTGCATAGGAACATGGCCAGGACCCTCGATGAAGACTTGTACATTCTTAGCCCAAGCACGTTCGACAAGTTCGCCCATAGTGTCTAATTCGGCAAATTGCGCTTTGTCGTTGGCATCGTAGATGCTACCAGGTCTGAGTCCATCGCCAAGCGAGAGGGCAACATCGTAACGTGCGACAATATCGCAAATATCATCGAAATGCTCGTAGAGGAAACTCTCTTTTTGGTGAGTTTGACACCATTTAGAGATGATGCTACCACCGCGGCTAACAATGCCAGTGAGGCGATCGGCAGCGAGCATAACGTTTTTGAGACGGATTCCACAGTGGATAGTGAAGTAATCGACACCTTGTTCGCATTGCTCGATGAGCACATCGCGGTAGATTTCCCAAGTGAGGTCTTCGGCCTTGCCATTGACCTTTTCCATAGCTTGATAGATAGGCACAGTGCCGATAGGAACG
>JAZLDO010000112.1:0-5006 GCA_045614825.1 Candidatus Aphodosoma sp.
GGTGAGTTTGAAGATAAGAAAAACGACAAAAAATACGATAATCTTCTTTATCAAATTCGTCCTGCTTTTGGTGGTAACATCGTGGCTACTATCGTCAACCCAGAGTGCCGCCCACAAATGGCAACAGTGCGTGAGGGTGTGATGAAAAAACAAGTTTTCGATGCTAACTACAAAGGCGAAATTCGTCGTCTCGATGTATCGAAATATGTGAGCGATGAGGACTTTGTAGTAGAGGTTATCGAACGCCACATGGAAAAATCGAAATTGAACATCAAAGGTGCACCTATCATCGTGGCTGGTGGTTATGGTATGGGTAGTGCCGAAGGTTTCAATATGCTCTACGACTTGGCTGCAGTGCTTGGTGGCGAGGTAGGTGCTTCGCGTGCTGCGGTGGATGCAGGTTTCTGCGAACACGAACGCCAAATCGGTCAAACAGGTGTTACTGTGCGTCCTAAACTCTACATTGCATGTGGTATCTCAGGGCAAATCCAACACATTGCTGGTATGCAAGATAGCTCTATCATCATCGCAATCAACAACGACCCACACGCACCTATCAACACAATTGCCGACTATGTAATCACAGGCAACGTAGAAGATGTAGTGCCAAAATTGATTAAATACTACAAAGCAAACACAAAATAGTTAGGAGTGAGCAGTTTGGTATTAGGAGTAATTTTTGTTTTTTTTGACATAATGACATAAGAACATATTTTTTACTCCTTATCATAATGGTCTTGCTTTTTACTCTGTAAAAATCTCGACACTAATGACATATTTAATAAATGTGATTTGAAAATTTGTCTTTTATTTGCCAAGATGAAAAACTGGTTTTTCAGCGAGGCATATGTGAAGAAATTAAAGATTATGTTTTTGTGTCATTCTGTCTAAAAAAATCTACTAGATATGAACTTGTATAAAGAAAATCCAGCGCTTAAATTCCAACTTGGTCATCCATTGATGGAAAAAATCGTTGCGCTCAAAGAGCAAAACTTTGCCGATAAAGATAAATATGATTATGCTCCACAAGATTTCGAAGATGCTATCGACTCTTACGACCGTATTCTTGAAATCGTGGGCGAAATCTGTGGCGAAATCATCGCCCCTAATGCTGAGAGTGTTGACCATGAGGGACCTCAAGTGGTTAACAATCGCGTGATTTATGCGCGTGGTACACAAGAAAACCACGACGCACTAGCCAAAGCTGGCCTCTATGGTATGTCGTTGCCTCGTCAATATGGCGGTCTTAATTTCTCAATGGTGCCATATGTGATGGCTGCCGAGTTGGTGAGCCGTGCCGATGCAGGTTTTGCTAACATTTGGGGCTTGCAAGACTGCGCCGAAACTATTGCCGAATTTGCTTCGGAAGAGATTAAAGCTGAATTCCTCCCACGCGTGTGCGCTGGTGAAACTTGTTCTATGGACTTGACTGAGCCAGATGCAGGTTCTGACCTCCAAGCTGTGCAACTTAAAGCTACTTTCAACGAAGAGGACCAAACTTGGTATCTCAACGGCGTGAAACGTTTCATCACTAACGGCGATGCTCAAATCAAACTCGTGCTTGCTCGCTCTGAAGAGGGTACTAACGATGGTCGTGGTCTTTCTTACTTTGTTTGCGACAACAAACACGACGACCGCATTAAAGTGCGCCGTATCGAAAATAAACTTGGTATCAAAGGTTCGCCTACATGCGAATTGGTGTTCACCAATGCTCCTGCTAAATTGGTTGGTACTCGCCGTATGGGTCTTATCAAATATGTGATGTCGCTCATGAATGGTGCACGTCTTGGTGTAGGTGCTCAATCTGTCGGTCTTTCGGCAGCTGCCTATGAAGAGGCATTGGCTTATGCTCGTGACCGCCGTCAGTTCGGTAAAGCTATTATCGAATTCCCAGCTGTGTTCGAAATGGTGGCTATGATCAAAGCTAAACTCGATGCTTCTCGTGCTATTCTCTACGAATGCACTCGTTTTGTTGACGTATATAAAGCATACGAGGCTATCGAAGCAACTCGCAAACTCACTCCTGAAGAGAAAGCCGACTATAAAGAATTCCAACGTTTGGCAGATGCATTCACTCCAATGCTCAAAATGTTTGCTTCGGAATATGCCAACCAAAATGCTTACGATTGTATCCAAGTACATGGTGGTTCGGGCTTCATGAAAGACTACGCTTGCGAACGCCTCTATCGCGATGCTCGTATCCTCACTATCTACGAAGGAACATCTCAACTTCAAACCGTAGCTGCTATTCGCCACGTCACTACTGGTGGTTATCTCAAACAAATTCGCGCATACGAGAATATGGAGATTAATCCTCGTTTTACTGCTATTCGCGAACGTTTGGTGGCTATGACTGCTAAATACGAAGCTGTGGTGAATGCTGTGGTAGAGACTAAAAACCAAGAGTATATCGACTTCGTAGCACGTCGTATGGTCGAAATGGCAGGTCACATCATCATGACTTACCTCCTCATCATCGATGCTTCGCGCGACGAACAGTTTGCTACATCTGCTGAGGTGTATGCTAACTATGCTGAAGCAGAAGTGGAAAAACACAATGCATTCATCAATACCTTCAAACCTGAAGAGGTAGAAAAATATAAAGCTTGATAGATAGGAGATAAGAAATATTAGGTATTCTAACATATCTAACATATCTAACATATCAAAAAAAAGGCTGTATCAAATTTTTGATACAGCCTTTTTTTTGATATGTGCATTAATAAAGGTCGTCTGGACCCATATCCATAAAGCCTTCAGCATCCAATTCGTCCATGTCGAAGTCTTCGTCGCCATAGAAGTCTTCGCCTGAAAATCCAAGAGCAGATGTTGGATTGTTCAAGAAGTCCTCTTCTGCAGTGATTTGTTTAGGGGCAACACCTCGTTTTAGTGTGCAACGAGGAGCATCTACTTCGCCAGGCATAATCTCTTTGAGCTCAACAAAGAGCGAGCGTTCTGATAGAATGTCGAACATAAACAACATGCGGTCGCCTTCATCTTGGAGAAATTCGTCGAGATATGTTTTGTCCATCACATACGAGTCTGTGTCAGAACTTGTACCCATGTCCATAAGAGTGATTTCCTCTTTCATTTCCCAACCTTCGCTACAGTTGAAGAACGAAGTCAATTGGTCTTTAGAGTATTTTACTGAGTCGAGAATTGCGTTGTTGAGTTCCAAAAACGTTGCATCAGAGTTGATTTCTATTTCGCGAAAGAATAGGTCAACTTCGTCAGAAAGAATTAATAATTTGTATACCATAATTGTTAAATGTTAGTTTTGTAGTTAATAAACAAAATGTACGCAAAGATACAACATTTTTTTATCAAATGCAATAGTTTTTGACTAAAAAGTCGTAACTTTGCAAATGAAATAAAAAATAAATATTATGAAAAGAATTTTATTTGGTTTATTATTATCTTTCTTTACTTTTAATCAATTGTTGGCTGATGCAGGTATATGGCATTCGAGTATTAATATTTCTGTTAATGGCGAATCGGTAGAGTATGGAATAACTAATAGTGACGCTTTTGTTGGAGATAGTGAATTTCCAATATGCTTTACAACTTCGGTTTCAGAGTTGAAAATTAATAGTGTAACTGTTGATGTATGGAAAGATAAAAAAGGTAATATTTGTGGTGGTGAGTATAATGTTACTGTAGTGGGTGCATCAAATTATGTGTTTGCTACACAAAAATTAAATATTACGTGGGAAAGTGAAGAAACAAGTGAATCTGGTAGTTTAAATCAGGTTTGGAAAAATACAGAAGGAGCTATTATCGATGTTTCAACGTTATCTCCGGGTATATATACCTTAATTGTTGAAGGTAAGATGACTGGTAGTCTATCAAATAGTGATGATTGCGATGATGAATTGAAAGACCAAACAATTTCATGTCAGTTTGTTATTGAGAATGAAGCATCAGAGGAGATATTGTTGACCTCAAGCATGGATGGTTTTGTAGCTCTTAGTGTTGTAGGTGAACAAAATTGGTATTGGGATAACAATTATAAGTTTGCAAAAATAAGTGGATATAAGAGCGGAATCAATTATGCCAATGAAGATTGGCTAATTTCTAAATCTTTTGATTTATCTGAAGTGAATAGTGCTACACTTTCGTTTACGCATATCATTAATTATGCTGTAGATATGCCATCAGAACAAACTCTTTGGATTTCTACTGATTATGTGCAAAATACAAACCCGCAAAATGCCACATGGTCGCAATTAAGTGGCTTTACTTATCCTAATGGTAATTCTTGGGATAAAGCCGAGTCGGGAGAAATTAGTATTCCTACTAAACTTTTGAAAGATAATGTATCATTTGCTTTCAAATACACATCTACAACTTCTGGCTCAGCAACGTGGGAGGTTTATAATTTTAAATTAAAAGCCTCGCGAGAGATTAAAACTTCTGTTTATACAATTGAGGTTAAGTCGGATAATGCTGAATATGGAACAGTTTCGGGGGGAGGTAGTTATGAAGAGGGTACAATTGTAACTATTACTGCATCGGCAAAAGAGGGTTATCAATTCATTCGTTGGAATGATGGAGTAACCGAAAATCCACGTCAAGTTACAGTAACTGAAAATGTTGTTTATACAGCCTACTTTGAGGAGATAGAACAGAAACCTGCATATCAAGATTATTATGTTTCAGTAGAAGGTAAATCTGGAGCATCTCTTAAAACCGCTTTAAATAATATTATTAAAAATCATACAGATGTTGGTTATGGAGGGTTGTGGCGGATTTATAAAGAGACTGATTATAAAGATGGTAGAGTGTGGGATATGTATTCTACTTGCGATTGGACCTATTCTTCCGATCAATGTGGCGGTAGTTATAGCAATGTATGCGATTGCTACAATCGCGAGCATACGATTCCTCAATCTTGGTTTGATGAAAAAATTCCTATGAAATCCGATGCCTTCCATGTCTATCCAACTGATGGTAAGGTAAATGGTATCCGTAGCAACCATCCTCATGGCGAAACCAATGCTTCACCT
>JAZLDO010000113.1:0-15690 GCA_045614825.1 Candidatus Aphodosoma sp.
GGTTGCGACAAATCGGCATTTGCTTTTTCTTCAAACGCAACACTCATTGATGCATTCTCTGGAGCTACTGCTCTCAAATAATTCTTACCATAACGCTCTGCATCTAATTCATATTCGTCAATTGCTGGAGCAAAACCTTCTATTCTTTCTCCATCAACTTCCAAGTCTGTCAAATCAGACAATACTTTAAGCGTAACTGTTTGTGCAACCGAATATGTTGTTGTATCTAAAATAAATCGTGTTGTATCTGCGTTGAATACTACTACAACTTTATCTGCCACCTCGCCTGTTGCAAAGGCATATTTCACATCTTCAATATCAGTAACATTGAATTGATACAAATAGTTATCTTCTGCAAAATCGGCAAATGGTTCACCATTCACTACAAGCGAAGTCAATTTATTAGAAACGACCTCATCGCGTGTAAAGTTGATTGTATATTCTGCTTTCGCTACTCCATCTTGAGCCAATACTTCAAATTTCGATTGTGGTTCTGCTACTGTATACGTAACAACTTGACCTTCCGATTCTCTTTCGAATGTATAAACAGGAAGCGCATCATTTGCGCCAAGTTGAACGTTATATTCACGTACACCTGCATCAAATCCATCCAAACCGCTAATAGATTTCAATGTTGTCACATCGTTCATCTCTTCTACAAACTCAATTGTATATGTACGTTTGTCGCCACTTTCGGCTGTAACTACTACAGAAAGTGTATTTGAACTCAACACTCCATATTCAATAGTTTGATAGTAAGAAGAACCTAATGCCATAACTGATGGCAATTGGCGTTCAAGATTTGGAATTACGTATGTATAGTTCAATGTGTCAGGGTTAAAGCCTTCGAGCAATACTCCGCCCATATACAAGCCTGCCAACGCATTGTTATACGATTCACTACGGATAAAATTAACTATATAAGTCGCCACTTGTCCATCCTCACCTTTCGATGTAATAGTCGCTGTACGTTTGCGTTGTGCGTCTTCTTCTGTCAACACAATAGTATGCTCTTGGTCCGCCACTTGACCCACAACTTCAATAACTGGACTATTCGCTTCTGCATCCAAAAATATATTGTTATATTCAAAGTCATTAGCAGAAAAACCTTCCAAAGATACACCATTTACCTTAATATCTGCAAGCAAATTTTTATAGCCAAATCTAAGATTATCAAGCAATAACTCACCTTTTTGACCACCATTATATCCACAAGTTTCAACACCTGCAATATTAAATGCAATATTCAACTTATTAACCTCAACTCCTACTGGATATGCAATTGACATACTTTGTGTAGTCAAATTTCCATCGTATGATGTGAACGACTGTGTGAATTTATTACTTTTCATTGTCGAACCATCACCAACATTAACCAAAGCATACCATTCATTTACTTTTGTTGAAGATATACGTTTTGAATCGAAATAGAACACATCTGGTGTATTACGATAGTTTACACCAGCCTCACCTGCAACTGTAACTGTTGTTCCTCCTGCATCTGCAAGAGTAACATTTAACCCTGTCAACGCAATAGTTGTTGGGAACGAACCTCCAATACCTGAGATTGCATTTGAACTTGTAATTGACAATCTTACTGCTTTAGATTCATTTTTCACCTCATTACCTGTTTTAAACGTACCCAAACCGGCTTTTCTTGACTCTGCCTTATCTGCTGGAACGTCCCAACCTGTTGGTTTTGCTCCGCTATTATAAACTGCTGTACCCCAATTGTCAAAATTAGCATTTGGAATAGCATCTTCTGGATAGTAGAAATACACTGCATATGTAATATCTGCCGATGTGTTTTCTAATCTGAATTTGTATCCATTGACATTATCTTGAACTACCTCACTAATTGTACCATCTGCTGCACTATACGTAACTGTTGGTTTTTGTCCATCAGTAACTCGGTATATATAAGTAGTTTTTACTGGATTAAATCCTTCGATTGTTACACCATTCACAGCAATATCGCTCGCTGCAATAAGCAAACTATTATCAACCGAAAGATTGAATGTATATTGTTTTCTATCGCTTGCATCTTGCGAATAAACAACTACTTCTGCCTTACCATTTGGAGAGTTTGCCGATACAAACACAGCTTGTTCCTCATAGTTTTTGATATATGATATTGTAGGAACTTCCACTGTGCCACGAGGCAATACTACGTCATATTCATACTGCCCTTCTACAATTGTAATTGTTTCTGAACCAATTGTTACGGCTTGCAATACATTTGCTTTATCCGACACTGTTTTCTTGAATGTAAATGTATAAACATTTGTTGTGCCATCTTCAGCTACTACTGTCAATGTCGATGGAGTCAACAAGTTACCGTGTTTATATATCACTGTTTGCTCTACCAAATCGCCATGATTACCGTTTATCCACTCCAATGCTGGAACTATATTCACTTGATATGGCAAATAGATTTGATAATCAAACACATTCTCATCAAACGAGAAGGTTATATCTTCATTCGACAACTCTACATTACTCAATGTTGCTATATTTGATTTCTCAACAACAAATACTATTTTATACTCTTCCGTAACTGTCGAATCTGGCGAAAGAACACTTACAACTGTAGTGTCATTCACTGCGCCATAAGTCACTGTCACTTGCGCCGCTGCATCTGCTGGTTTTGCATAGATTTGTGGCACTATGCGTGTACGCCATGGCAACACTACCTCATACTCTTTTTTGTCTGCGTCGAAACCTTCAATTGTCTCAAACTCATAACTTCCATCGTTGGCATACAATTGCAAATCTTCCAATCTTGCATCGCTCGACAACACCATATTGTAACGCACTTTGTAGAGACGTTGCGATTTTCTGTCTTGCGACACTACCAAAATGTCAGTTCCTTTCCAACCTGCATCGGCAAGAGCTACAGTTTGATATTCATCACCTTCGATATATGTTACTACTGGCACCTCTGTATCTATTTCCAACGACGAAATCACCACAGAATCACCATCAAATCGACTCCACTCTATTTGGCGTCCATTCACAGCTATTTGTGACAATTCTACATTGTTAGATTGTGCTTTCACTATGCTCAAAAGATAAGTTTGTTTTGCTTTTCCATCTGCCGATGTAACTTCAATTGTTGCCACACCTTCTAATGCTGGAATCGACATAACCACTTGTTGTGCGTCATTCTCTTTTGTATATGTTATAGCAGGCAATTGCATTGCATCTATTGACAATTCCAATGTATATTCAAATTTATTCGAATCAAAATCGGCAATAGTATCACCTGCAATTTGAATGCTTGTCAATGTTGCTACCGACGATTTCTCAATCTCGAAATGTATCACATACACTCTTTCTGCGCCATTTTCTGCACGCACATACACGCGAGTATCGCCATTCACGCCGCCTTTCTCTACGTATACCACTTGTTCTGCATCCATCACTTCATACTCAACAGTTGGCATCACTGTAGTGCCCATTGGCAATTTATATGTATATTCTAGCACCTCTGCATCGAATCCTTCTATCGTTGTACCTGCAACTTTAAGATCTTTCAATGCAAGTACGTCTGACTCTGGATAATGAACACGCACGGTATATACATTTGCTGCACCAGATTCAGGTTGTACTGTAATTTTCACAACACCCACAATTTGAGGAGTTACAATAGAAACCACTTGACCAACATTTTTATCCACAGTGAATGTAGGACATTGAGTTGCATCTTCAGCAATTTCATAGTTATACTCAAATACTTCAGCATTAAAAGCAACCAATTCCACACCATCAACATATATCATATTCAAGAAGGCATTTGCCGATTTTTCTACCGAGAATGCAATTGTATATGTGCGCAATGTGCCATCTTCAGCACTTACTTTAATCAATGTTACGCCATTAACGCCACCTTTCTGAATTACAACCACTTGAGCAGCATCAGCTTTTTCAACCTCTATCTCTGGCAATACAATAGTACCACTTGGCAATATAAAACTATAGTCAAGCGAATCAGCACGGAAACCTTCAATTGCTACTCCACCAACTTTTATCGCATTCAAATTAACATTACTATTTGTCTCAACACTAAATTTGAGCACGTATGTGTTTCTTGCTCCTGATTGAGCTGTAACTGTGATACGCGATTCGCCATTCACACCACCTTCGGTCAAACGCACAATTTGAAATTCATCGCCAACAGTCCATGTAATAACTGGCAATTTTGTTGTTCCGCGTGGCAATAATATTGAATATTCAAATTTATCCGACTCAAAACCTTCGAGTTGCTCACCATCCAATTGAATACCTTTCAATGTAGAAACCGACGATTGTTGTACGCTATATTTAATTGTATAAACCGAATACGAACCATCTTGTGCTGTTACAGTTATACGTGTAGTACCGCTTAGGTTAGTAGCATTATTAACTGTTACCGTTTGATACTCATCACCTTTTGTATATGTTACAGTAGGCATAGTTGTTGTTCCTAATGGCAAATTAACTACATAATCTTTCACCTCTGGTGTAAATCCTTCAATCGAAACACCATTCAATTTGATGTCGGCAAGTGTTGATATCGATGATTTTTGAGCATAGAAAGTTATACGATATACTGTTGTAGATGTACCAGATTGCGATTTCACTGTTATTTGTGATGTTCCTTCTAATCCTCCATCAACAAAAGTTACATTTTGATATGCATCACCTTGTTTCCAAGTGATTTTTGGTGCTACTGTTGTACCTAATGGTAAATTAACAGTATATGATGTTTTTTCTGCATCAAAACCTGTCAACTCTACTCCATCAATATAAATCATTGCAAGACGCGAATACGACGACTCTGTGATTTTATACGTAATTCTATATGTACGAGTATTAGTTGTACCTTTTGGTGTTACTTTTATCACCACACCACCTTCAAGACCTTTATTCTCTAATACAATGTCATGGTGCTCTGGATATGCTGTTGTATATTCCACCACCGGAGCCTCGGTCGTTCCCAATGGCAACTCTACTACATAGTTATTTGTCGATGGAGAGAATCCTTTAATAGTCTCGCCATTGATGCGAATATCTGTCAATGTATTATCTTTCAATAATGCAACCGAGAAATTGATTGTATATGTCGATTTTGTTACGCCATCAGGTGCTGTAACTACTATTGTAGCCGAACCTGTAGTTGATGTAGCCTGTGTAACAGCAACAGTCTGAGCTTCTTCTGCTTTTTCCACCTCAACCACAGGCAACTCTGTTGTTCCAAATGGCAACTCTACATTGTATGCAAGCACATAAGGATTAAATCCTGCAAGCGATGCACCATTAACTTTAATATCTGCAGGACGAGAGTTGTTCATCAATTTCTCACCAACAAATTTAATCTTATAAGTAGTTGTCGACGAACCATCTTCTGCCTTCACTGTGATGGTTGTAACCTCTTCTATTGCACCATACTCAATAGTGTACTCCGACGCATCCAACACACGACCACTACGTTTCAATGTCAATTCTGGCACTTCTGTTACATCCTTACCCAAACCATACTCCATTTCATACACATTCTGATTGAAACCTGTCATTTTACGACCTCCAATCAAAATCTCATGCACTTTCGAACTATAAATCAAACGAATATCATCTGCCCAAATAGTCGCATTTTTCTCTACTGTATTTGCACGCTTATTTGGATAGTTCGCTGCCGAAATTATCATATTACATTTCTCTGGCTTCTCATTCGAAAGGTATGTAACTGGCACTTTTATCTCTGTCCACTCTGCAAATATTTCTTTGCTACGCCACATAGCCTCTGCCACTTGTGTCGCCTGTACTGCAGTTCCACACTCATTCCCATCCACTAACTGACGGACATCCGACTCCTCATCAAGGTGTTCTGGAGTAGTAGAACAGCCATTATTCTTATTCTTATAAGAGTTACCCTTTGCAGTTCCTTTCCATGAATAGAACACAATATGTGCATTTTCATTACCACTTGCCGTACGCTTAATCCACACCGACACAGTATCCGGACGATATGTAAACTCAATACCTCCGTCTGTACCTGCAGTAGCAGAACCTGTATTCAACCCATCAATAAAACTCCAAGGTTTACCCAACGTAACCCATGCTGGACTCGTCTCTGTAATACCAGCAGCACCAACATCTGTATTTATTGCTTTTGCACAATTCTCACCACTATGAGCATTTCCATCAGGGAATACCATATTAGCCCCTGCTTCAATACCAATAACTACCTTTTTAATATTCGACGTATTCCAACTTACAGGACGTTGACCATCTTTCCATTGGTTCAATTCATCATACTCCCAATCCTCAAAACTCGAGTTTGGTAACTGTTGAGCCTCTACAATCGAGAAAGTAGGACTAAAAATCAACATAATTAGTAGTCCAACTACAAATAAAAATCTTTTTTTCATATCTATTAAATTTTATAATTATTTCTTATTCAGCACAATAAAACCATGTTGTGCAAAAAGCACAAAAACATGCAAATTTACAAAAAAAAACACCATATATATTAAAACAAGATTACACTATGCAACTGAATGGTTGTATAAACCTACTGAATTGCAAAATATAAAAAAACTTAAAAATAACATTTTATTGTTCATATTTCAAAAAAAAAGTTGTATCTTTGCAAGATATTATAAAAACAAACAATTATGAACATTAAAACACTAACATTCAAAAACTTACTTATTGTTACTTTATTATTTGTAACAGGTTTTATTTACGCTGAAACAGAATGTAAAACTATTGCGGAATTACGTCAACAAAAAAATGGCACTGAAGTACTATACACAGGTACTGCAACTACCACATTTTATGGCCCAGGAGGTATTCTCATCCAAGATGAAACAGGCTACATATATGTAAGGAATGGCCTATTATCAGAATGGGGCTCATCAAAAGTTAGAACAAACATGAAAATCTCGGAGATTTTTGGTACTTTCAGAACAGCAACCAACGAAGAGATGACTCAAATAGATGTTGAATTCAACGAAGATGTTAATTATATCGTAATAAAAGAACAAAATGTATCTTTTAATATTACCGATATTGCACTCAATGATTTCCTTGCTAACCCAATGAGCTATGAGTGCCAACCTATTAGATTGACTGACATTGAAGTTACAGACGTTGATGGATCTAAATTTATAGGTAGCGGAGAGAATAAAGTTAGACTAGTATCTGATTATACTCTCCCTGCTCGAGGAACATTTGAAGGCTACTATGGTAATAATTATACACAAGGTTTTATTATCCCTTCAGAAGAAAACATAACACCAACAGCTTTCAAAACTATCAATGACCTTAAAATGGCTTATGAAATGGAAGCTCCTACAACTGAATTAGGCCTTACTGATGCTGTTATTGTAAATTATGTAAAAAACAACAATGATGGTTCAGCTGATTTATATGTACAACAATCAGATTTCTTTGCATCTTACGGCATTATTCTCCACGTAGAAAATTTCAAAAACAACATAAATGCCGGAGATAGTATTAAAGGGATTAAAGGCGTTTTCACTCCTTTTATTGCCGATGACAACAACAATGTTACAAGTTCAAAAATTACTATATCAAGCAAAAATGCTGAACTTTTAAGTGTAGTCAACAAAAACAATAAACTCAGAACTACAGACATCGACGATATTGAATATATCGTTGGATGGGGTACAAAAAATTACGAATCTACACTTTCGATTACTCCTAAAGGTAAAATCGAGAAAAAAGACAACAAATACTACCTCACTTCAAAAAGTACTTCAATTGCATTACATGGTATTGATATGAGCAAATTCGAAGGCGAAAATGTAGCTGTCTGTGGTGTCGTAGATGCAGGAAACATAAACTCAGGCAAAACAACTATTATTCTTCGTAGCGAAAGCGATGTTATTGCGACAAACTATTCTTTCAACACTATCGCTGAAATGAAAGCAGCAGGAGAACCGCTTGCCACAGGAACAACTTACTCTCTCAAAAACAATGTATTAGTTACACATGTTCATTCTTGGAAAACTGAATATAGCACAATATATGGTATGTTTGTACAAGATGCGACTGCAGGTGTATATGTAGAAACTACAACAAATCCTAACGTTGTTGCAGGAGACTCGGTTAAAGGCATTTCTGGTTCATACCATGGATATATAACATTAAAAGATGGAGCAAAACCAACATTCGTTTCTGGCAACAATCTGTCTAAAATTAACCCAGAAGAAGTTACTATGGCAAAACTTGCGGCTAATCCTCAAAAATATGCAAGTCGTGTAGTAAAACTAATCGGAGTTGGACATGGTTCTCGTACAGAAAATCATTATGGCGAAAATATCACTATAAACTATCTCTATCAAGGTGAATACACTATGGATTATGATATTTGGAATTATAATTTATACGAATTCAATAACATTATTGGTGTATTCGATTATGGTAGCTATCAATCTTTCAGTATTGTACCTCTAAGTCAAAACCATATTGAAAAAGGTGTTTATACCGAAACAAACATTGATAATACTTGCGTTGATAACAACTTAATATTTACTCAAGACAAGCAAATTATTGCTCCTTTTACTCAAAACATCAAAGTTTACACTACAAATGGACAACTCATTGGAGAAACAGACAACGACACATTCAATGCTAATTCTCTACAAAAAGGAGTCTATATTGTATTGACAAAATATGACAATACAATCAAAACAACAAAAATTATTAACTACTAAAAAATATTTACATGAAAAAAATTAAATTTCTTTTCAATGCCTTTGCAGTTCTTGCTTTTGCATTAATATTCGCAGCATGCGAAAACAAACCAACTCCAGAACCTGAACAACCTGAGCAACCAGAACAACCAGAACAACCAAATGACACCACAGTCCAAGAGACTACTATGATGTTAAGACCAATCATCGCAGAAGATGGTGCTACTTTTACTGCTATCTCAAACAATGGTAAATGGGCAGTAGGCGGTGCTTTCGACAATAGCGACAATGCGGGTTTCGGTATCGCAGCTTCTGTATGGAATCTCGAAACAGGCGAACGCACTATCCTTGCTGCTGCAAATGAGGGCATGTCGGAAGCCAATTGCGTAAACGATGAAGGAACAATCATCGGTGGTGCATATCTCAACCAACCAGCATATTACCAAGATGGCAAATGGAACACTCTCGAAGTTCCTGCAGGTTACACAATGGGTACAGTTACAGACATGACTATTGTTGGTGCAGATGTAATTTTCGTTGGTCGCGTTCAAGACAACGATGCAGCACAAAGTATTGCTGCCGCAAAATGGGTGAATGGTGTATATGAACAAGCAACAGACAGAACAGACAGAAATTTGCGTCGCGACCACATGGGCGAAGCAGCTAATGTAAACACTTGCTATGCGATTTCTGAGGATGGTACAGTGATTATGGGTTCACTTGAATATAATGCTTGGCCTAACACTACTCCATTCGTTATCAATGGAGAAGAAAAATTCATTATTGAAACAGAAACAGAACAAAACAAAAACCTCAGTTACATTTGGGAACCAAGAATGAGTGCTAATGGCAAATATATCACTGGTAAATATCGCCACGTAGTATATAACGAAGGTGAAGAATTCCCAACAACAGATATTTTCCAAGCATGCCGCTATAATGTAGAGACAAAACAATTCGAACTCTTCGAAAAAGTTGGTGTTGAATGGGGTGGATGGGATATTGACAACAATGGCGTTGTTTATGCCAACACTCCTGTAAACGAACACCCTGTGCGTCAAGGCTATGTTATCACTGATGGTAATGCAGTTGAATTAGAACAAATGCTTTTGGCTAATGGGGTAACACAAAAAGAAATTGATGCTGCATCGGCTCCTGCATCAGAAGAATTTGATAACAAACTCGGTACTATTTTAGCTGTTTCTCGCGACGGTAAAACTATTATCGGTTGCGCTGGACAATGTGCTACATACAACTGGGTTGTTACCCTTAAATAATAATTACTAATATTATAAAAGTGGAAGTATCTCGCATACTCCCACTTTTATAATTGTATAACTACAAAAATCAAATATTTATGAAAAAACTATTACTTCCTTTGTTATTTGCATCTTGCGCAATTTTTAATGCACATTCACAAGTTGCAACATTGACACCTATGCTTGAATTGGATGGTGCGGCTATCACATCTATTTCCGAAAACGGAGAATGGGCATGTGGCTCAGCATTCAATAACAACGATGGTGCTGGCTATCAAAGCAATGCATCAAAATGGAATCTAAAAACAGGCGAACGTATATATCTCGTTACAGAAGATGAACTTGATAATGCACAATCAGATGCTTTCACTGTAACAAATGATGGTTCTTTGGTTGTAGGACAATACCTTCTACTTCCAGCTTACCACATCAATGGCGAATGGCATACACTTGAACTAACAAAAGGATATACCGTAGGTGAAGCACGCGATGTAGCTATCGTAAATGGCGACACAATCATAGTTGGACGTATTTTTGATAGCACAGGTTATCAAAGAGTTCAAGGTGTGACTTGGGTAAATGGCAAACTAAAAACATTAAATAAAATTATTCCACGCGAATATCAATATAATGAAGACAAAAACATGGCCAACCAAATCACTAATATATCAGAAGATGGTCGCATAATGCTCGGCGCATACGACCCATTCGCTTGGCCACTACGCAAACCTTTCATCATTAAAGATAGCGTATTTACCCTACTTGAAATTGATAGCATACCAGGACTCACAGGTTATCGTTCAAATATGGATTTCTTCAAAGAAGAAAAACTCAATCACAATGGAGAATATATTGCATTATCATTCTTTGGACACAACATCCACCGTCCTGTTGTATATAGCATAGAAGAGAATAAATTTACTCTTATTGAAGAAGCACCAGAAGAGACTGGAGCAAAAGCTGTTGACAACAATGGCAATGTCTATTATGCAGGTCCTATGACATCGGGTATCAACCGTCAATCGTTTGTTTCAATCAATGGACAAGCTACATTAGTTGACAACATTCTTATGGACAAATTTGGAATTACTCAAGAACAAATCAATGCAACATGCCAAGACCCAGACCTAACTGGTAGCATCCGCTTCATATACGATGTTGCAGCAGATGGAAAAACAATTATTGGTTCAGCCGGATATGGTACTGGTGGTTATAATTGGGTATTAAAACTCCAATGTCCACTATTCGACACTCCTGACGCAGTCGATAATATTACATATAATAATTTTGTAGTTTATTACGATGATAATAATATCAATGTGATTGGTAATCCTAATTATATCGAAGTTTATGACATTAGCGGTAAATTGATACTTCAAAGCAATATCTATACAAATACAATTCCTGTTAATCTCAAAAATGGTATATATGTAGTTAAACTACATAACACTCAAGAAAATAAGATAACAACAAGTAAATTAATCGTTAAATAATAATACTTATGAAAAAATTAATCATCTTAGCACTATGCATTATAAACTATGTATTTTGCGTTGCTCAAAGCTATGTAGAGCTTGACAAAATTAGCGATATTCGCGCTCAAGAAGAGGGCACATACGTTATTTATACAGGAGAAGCAGTAACTACATTCTATGGAACAGGAGGTATGCTAATCCAAGATGCAACAGGTTCGATATATGTAAAAAGTTATGATATGTCAAACTCTTGCGCTGACCCAGCAGATGCAGGTTTCCCTAACTTGAAAATCTCTTATATCGCAGGTATTTTTCATAAAGCTACAGATATGGAAATGACCCAAATCGAAGTGGAATATGCCGAAGACGCTTATGCAATTGAAGTTTTGGAGGAAAATGTTGATTTCAACATCACCGATGTTACTCTCGAAAACCTAATGGCAAACCCTATGGCTTATGAATGCCAACCAATACGTTTGACTCAAGTTGCAGCTACAATAACTACATACACAAAATATTTCGAACTTAATGGAAAAGAGTTGATTATTTCAACAGGTCAAATGGGTGAATATATGAATATTCCTGCAGAAGGTACATTTGTGGGATACTATGGTAACAATGGTACACAAGGATTCATCATCCCTGAATCAAAATATATCACACCTACTGCATATAAGAGTATCTATGACATCAAAAATTCAAGAGCGTTAGAAACTGAACTTGGTGTGTTAGATCCTGTATTGGTAAATCGTGTTGTTAAAAACAGTAATGGTTCAACTACTCTCTATGTGCAAGAAGATTATAGCTATTGGGGAGCTTACGGAACAACAGTTATTGTTGAAAATCTCACTGCCGACGTAAAAGAGGGCGACTCTATCATAGGTATTCGTGGATATGTTACTCCATTTAGAGTTGAAAACGAAACAGATGTATATGGTTCAAAAATTGAACAAAAAGGAAATTTAGGAGCTAACATTATAATAAAAAGTAGCAATAACCGATTGTCATCAACACGTGTTCAAGAACTTGAATATATTAAGGGGGGTAATGTTGCAAATTACGAAGCTACACTTTGTGCAACTCCTGCAGGTACTATCGTTAAACATGGCGACAAATACTATCTCCGCATTGTGCATAGCAACACTAACGAATCAGACTCAATAATTATCGAAGGAGCAGATTTCTCTTCATTGGTTGGAACTAAACATGCTTTAATCGGTATTGTTGATGCTGGTATAATCAATCCTGGAAAAACTACATTGGTATTGCGTTCAGAAAAAGATATACTTCTCGACAACTATCAATTCAACACAATTGCAGAAATGCGTGCCGCTGGTCGCCCACTTGCAGCTGATGTAACTTACGAACTCGTTAATCCAGTTTTGGTTACATACAAACGTGAATACAACATTGATGGTGTTGATTTGATTGGTGTACATGTACAAGATGAAACTGGTGGATATTACATCAAAAAACAAATTACCGAAACAGAAAAATTTAATGTTAAGGTTGGTGATTATGTAACTAATTTCAAAGGTGTTTTCGTAAATACAGCAAGAACTGGTTATATGCTTGACTTCTCAGACATCAACAATACTCAAGAAGATCCATTCAAAATTATCTCAAGCGGTAATGCTGTTGATAAAAATCCTATCGACGTAACAATTGCTGAGTTGGCTGCTAATCCAAATAAATATTCAAGTCGTGTAGTTCGTCTTAAAAATGTGATGCAAGGCGACACAACTTACACACCTTGGTGGACAGAAGGCTACCCTGTTACTGATTATTATTTGTATCAAGAAGGCTCATCAGAACGTATGTTCTACTCTTCATGGGACTACCCTCTCTACGAAAAAAATACTATTATAGGTGTATTCGATGATGCTTGTGACTCTGAAGGCTTCACTATAATTCCACTTAGCCCAATTCACATTACAAATTCAGAAGACGAGGATGCAAGTGATGCAGAAATGGTGGTTGACAATAACATCTCTATCGCATATAGCAATAACACAATTTTATTATCTAGTTATGTTGATGCGATCGAAATATACAATGCTAATGGAGCTTTAGTTATGCAACAAGAAATAAATGCAAACTCAGTTTCTGCAAACCTAAGTTGTGGCATATACATCGTTCGCTTATTTAGCAATGGTGAAATCAATACTTATAAAATTGCTGTAAAATAATAAACTTTGTAGAGACGCAATATATTGCGTCTCTACTGTATTTTTTTAAGTTATGAAATCAATAAAAACTACACTTCTAATTTCACTTCTTATCTCATCTATTTGCATAAATTTGCACGCTGAAGAAAAATTCACAGGCAAATTTGTAAATATGACATCTGAAACTGATGCAGCAGAGGTTTATGCTCTATCTGAAAATGGAGAATGGGCTTGTGGCGCACACTTTGCAAGTGGCGATATGAATCAAGCATTCTATGTATATGGCTCGATTTGGAACACGCAAACAGGCGAGCGCATATATCTCGAAGAGGACCCTACAATACCATGTGCTACATATTGGGTCAACAACGAAGGTACATTTGCTGCAGGAGCATACTACGACCAACCAGCCTACTATCTCAACGGCTTATGGCATCCATTAGATATGCCTCGTGGATATAAAAATGCAATTGGCGAAGTAACGGCTGTAGGTTTTAACGAAAATGGCGACACTATCATGATAGGTTGGGCATATACAGCAGCAACGCGTGGCACTATTATGCGTTGGATAAACGGCAAATTAGACAACGATTTCGAATATAGAAATACGGTAAGAGAATGGGAGACAAAAGCAGAAATGGAACGTACTCGCGGTTTATCGAAAGATGCCAAAGTATATCTCATATCTCTCGACCATTGTTTGTTGCCCGTTAATGGAGGTGGTAATTTGCCAACGACATACGTAATGACTGAAGATACTACAATCATTCTTGAAAGAAGCATAGAGGGCTATGACCGCATTTCATTTGTATCAGGAGCAGAACTCAGTCGCAATGGCAAATGGGTTGTTGGTAGCATATACGCAGTAGGACTTACCCCCGAAGATGGTGAAGGAGCATTGTCGTTCCTCTACGAAGTAGAAACCGACAGACTACAAATTCTCGACGGAGGTGGACAAGGTATGGCTGCTATCACAGTCGATGATTATGGTCGCGTATTATATTGTCGCGGCGGTGGTGGTACTCCACTACGCAAACCGTTCGTAAAAAAAGAGGATAAATTTATCCCATTGGAAGATATATTGGTAAAATACGAAGGCATCACAGCTGAAGAAATCGAAGCAATGATGACCGACGAAGTGGAAGAGGCTGGCGAAGATGATTTAGGAACACTATACGACGTATCGGCTGATGGTCGCACAATATTAGGTTGCGGTGGTCCTGCCAAGAAATACAATTGGGTAGCTCATCTTTCTCATAGTGTTCATGATATAGACCAAGACGTAAACTACACCCCTATTTCTTACGACAATCTTGCTGCATTCTATACATCTGGCAACATTATTTTGTCTGGTATGGTAGATAAAATAGAAATTTACGACCTTAATGGAACTCTTATTTCACAACAAAATGTTTCATCTGCCATTCTTCCAATAAATTTGAGCAATGGCATTTACATTACAAAACTTTACAATTATCAAACAAACACAATTACAACAAGTAAAATTGTAATCAAATAGTCTATAAAAACAAACAATTTATAATTTAATAAAAAAAGTGTAAAAGAATAATCATCTTTTACACTTTTTTTTGTAACTTTGCACCGTAATTTATATAACTTGGAGAAGTTTGTCTATATTATATTAACTAATTAATACTTACTGATTAATGAAAAAATTTGCAACTCTTTTGTGCATTGCATTAAGCATCACAAGCACAATTTACGCCCAAAACAAACCTACTGGCGTACTTATGAATCTTTTTGCTAAAGACATGGCTCAGCCAACTGCAATTTCTGAAAATGGCAAATGGGCAGTAGGCTCTGCTTTCTGGAGTGGAAATGAAAACCAAGCAGGAACAATTAATGCATCAAAATGGAATCTTGAAACAGGCGAACGTATTTTCCTTGTTGAAGAAGAAGAATTAAGTGATGCACTTTGTGTAACAAACGATGGTACACTTGTTGGTGGTTCGTATCTTGGACAACCTGCATATTGGTTAGAAAGTGATGGTTTGTGGCACACACTACCAATGCCACGCGGATATTCAAATGGTACAGGTGATGTTACATCAGTAGCTATTGTTGA
>JAZLDO010000114.1:0-16836 GCA_045614825.1 Candidatus Aphodosoma sp.
AATCGAATATCAATCTCTTGAAATTGAACTTTGCGAGAAACATATCAACGATTTCAACAAAGAGATAAAAGCTAAAACTGAGGAGTTGGCTAATGCTGAAGAACGCCTTGAAGAGCGTAAAATTGACCTCAAGCAAAAGAAAGCTGAGCTTAACGAAATCGTGGCTGAAACTAAACAAGAGGAAGAAAACCTCATTATGAAATCAAAAGAGTTGGAATCTTTGATTGAAGAACGTCTTTTGACAGCTTTCAAACGTATCCGCAAAAATGCACGTAATGGTCTTGCTGTGGTAACAGTAGAGCGTGATGCTTGTGGTGGTTGCTTCAACAAAATTCCACCTCAACGCCAACTAGATATTCGTATGCGCAAAAAAATCATCGTTTGCGAATATTGTGGTCGTATTTTGGTTGACTCAAATATTAATGAAGAATCTGCTTTATAATAAAAGAATAAAAATCTATTTATCATAATTTAAATAGAGATCATCCAGGACTATCCTTTATAGGGTAGTCCTTTTTTATTTCATATTGACAAATGTGAATTTTATATAATATACAAATGTAAACTAATAATATAAAAGATAATTTTACGTTTGTAGTATTTTTATAATCTCACAGTAATTATATATTGATAAAATAGGGTAGTAATACACGCTTATTGTGTATTGTTTTACATTTGTAAATACAATCAATATATGCTAATTAACAATTGGTATTGTTGTTTGGTATATATATTGTAAATCAATAATTTATAAATAAAATTTAATTACTTTATTTAAATATTTTTCATCAAAATTCACCATATCTACTCTTTTGGTTATTTTTACATGTTTACAAATAGATAAAGTGTTGATTTCTTCATACATTAGATAGTATAATATAAATTTATACTTTCAATATTTAATTTCAGTGTATACGTTTGTAATATAGTATTTTGTTCTTATTTGTGCTGTTTTGTGTTTTATTTGTAAATTACAAATGTAATTTTAAGAGTGTAAAATATTTTCCATTTTTAATTTTGTAGATTCAAAAAAATGTTATACATTTGTAATCTCAAATTTACATTTATATTTTTCACTTAAACTTCGTCTATTCCTAAAATATTATGGTTAATAGAATTTTTACATTTATAGAAAGCGTGAAACTTACACCTACAGAATTTGCAGATAAAATTGGTGTTAGTCGGGCTTCTATTTCAAGTATAAAAACAGGACGTACTCAACCAACTTTATCGTTAGTTGAAAAAATAAAACATCATTTCCCTGATGTAGATATAAATTGGTTGATTTTTGGAGAAGGTGATGCTCCTATTGTAAATGGGAACAAAGAAGAAATAGAGTTATTCCCTGGTGATGAAGTTAAATCTGAAATAGAGATTACTTCAAACTCATTAAATGATGATACAGCTAATGAATATCAAGCAATTTATGTAGCAGAAACTCCACATAAAACAGAGGAGGAAACTCGGGAGGTTAATACATCAACTCAGTTATCGTCTAAAATAAGAAGAAGTGTAAAAAAGGTTATCTTGTTGTATGATGATGGTTCTTTTGAAGAATTTGACAAGTAATATAAGTGTTGAAAATACAAAACGCTCTCAAAATGGCTCTAAATGCAAAATAGAGCCATTTTTTTATTTTTACATACTTCATTTTAATTTTGCGAAAAATAAAACGCGCTTAAATCGCCTTAAAATGGAATTTAAACGTAGTTATATTTTGTGTGAAAATAAAATAGTTTGAAAATCAAAAGTTTAGTAATTGTGAAAAATAGCGGACAAAATTTGCCTATTCCGATATTTTTTTGTAACTTTATAAAGTTTTTGGATGTAGTAAAATATGCCTTATATGCAGACAATTTTAAACTGATTTTATGATAGAAAGAGACGAAAGAATTATTCCGATTAATGTCGAAGAACAGATGCGACAAGCCTATATTGACTATTCGATGTCGGTTATCGTATCTCGTGCTTTGCCTGATGTTCGCGATGGTTTCAAGCCTGTTCACCGCCGTGTGTTATATGGTATGAACGAACTTGGAAATACATCCGACAAACCATACAAAAAATCTGCTCGTATAGTTGGTGAAGTTATGGGTAAATATCACCCACATGGCGACTCATCAATCTATATGACACTTGTGCGTATGGCTCAAACTTGGTCGTTGCGCTATCCACTTGTTGACCCACAAGGTAACTTTGGTTCGGTCGATGGTGATGGTCCTGCAGCTATGCGTTATACTGAGGCTCGTTTGCAAAAAATTGCAGAAGAGATGCTCAAAGATATCGAAAAAGATACAGTAGATTTTACTCCTAACTTCGACGAAACAACTAAAGAACCTGTGGTTCTTCCTACTCGTTTGCCTAACCTTTTGGTTAATGGTTCGTCGGGTATTGCTGTCGGTATGGCTACAAATATGGCTCCACACAACCTCTCAGAGGTGGTAGATGCTACTGTGGCTTATATCACCAATCCTGAAATTGAAATTTCGGATTTGATGCAATATATCAAAGCTCCAGATTTCCCTACTGGAGGTCAGATTTATGGTTATGCTGGCGTTAAAGAAGCGTTTGAAACTGGTCGTGGTCGTATCGTCATTCGTGCTAAATATGATATCGAAAATAACGAGAAAGGCAATGATAAAATCATTATCTCTGAAATACCTTATATGGTAAATAAATCAGAGTTGATCAAAAATATTGCCGACCTTGCTATTGAGAAAAAAGTTGAGGGTATTGCTAATGTTAATGACGAGTCGGACCGTCAGGGTATGCGTATCGTTGTTGACGTAAAACGCGATGCTAATCCACAAGTTGTTATCAACAAACTTTTCAAATATACAGCTCTTCAATCTTCTTTTAGCGTAAACAATATTGCTCTTGTAAAAGGTCGTCCGATGACTCTTAATCTTAAAGATCTTATACATCACTTTGTTGATCATCGCCATGAGGTTGTTACTCGTCGCACTCGTTTCGAACTTCGCAAAGCAGAGGAGCGTGCCGAATTGCTCGAAGGTTGTATGATTATTCTTGATAATCTTGATGAAGCAATTCGTATTATTCGCGATTCTAAGACTCCAGAAGAAGCTAAAACTCGTTTGATGGAACGTTTCAACTTGTCAGAACGTCAAGCTGCTTATATCGTCGAAATGCGTCTTCGTCAGCTTACTGGCATGGAGCAAGACAAACTTCGCCTTGAATACGAAGAACTCTTGAAGCGTATTGAAGATTTGAAAGATATTCTTGCTCGCGTTGAACGTCGTATGGAAATTATTCAAAACGAACTCATCGAACTTAAAGATAAATATGGCGATGATCGTCGTACTGAAATTATCTATGCAAGCGAAGAGTTCAATCCTGAAGATTTCTATGCTGATGATGAGATGGTTATCACAATTTCTCACCTTGGATATATTAAACGTACGCCACTTGCGGAGTTTCGTGCGCAAAACCGTGGCGGAGTAGGATCTAAGGGTAGTAGTTCTCGTGAGGAAGACTTTATTGAACATATATATTCTGCATCAATGCACTCAACAATGATGTTCTTCACACAAAAAGGACGTTGTTATTGGCTCAAAGTTTACCAAATTCCAGAAGGTAACAAAATGAGCAAAGGTCGTGCTATACAAAACGTATTGAATATTGATTCTGACGATAAAGTTACTGCATTTGTTCACGTTAAACAATTGCAAGACCCAGAATTCAACCAATCACACTTCCTTGTATTCTGTACAAAACAAGGTGTTATTAAGAAAACTTCACTCGAAGCATATTCTCGTCCACGTCAAAACGGCGTTAACGCAATCACTATACGCGAAGATGATAAAGTAATAGAAGTACTTCTTACTGGAGGTAATGATGAAATTCTTATGGCAAACCGCAATGGTCGTGCTATTCGTTTCAATGAACAAAAAGTTCGTGAAATGGGTCGTCCTGCAACTGGTGTGCGTGGTATGACTTTAGACGAAGACGATCCAACCGATGAAATCATCGGTATGATTAATGTTTCTCATGATTCTAAAGATAATATTCTTGTTGTGAGTGAATTAGGTTATGGTAAACGCTCAGATCTCGAAGATTATCGTATCACTAACCGTGGTGGTAAGGGTGTTAAAACAATCAATATAACAGAAAAGACTGGTAAACTTGTTGCTATTAAAAATGTACACGACGATAATGACCTTATGATTATCAATAAATCAGGTGTTACATTACGTACTCACGTTTCAAGTCTCAGCATTATTGGTCGTGCAGCTCAAGGTGTTCGTCTTATCGACCTTGGCAAGCGTAACGATGAAATTGCATCGGTATGTAAAGTTGCAACTGTTATAGAAGAAGAAATTGAGGCTCAAGTAGAGGAGGGTATTAAACCTGAAGGTACTTCTGATGTCCAAGAAACAAATGAACAATAATAAAATAACATTTTAAATATTATAATTATGAAAAAATTATTCTTAGTAATGGCATTTGCCTTAGCTGTAGTAGCTACAGGCTTTGCACAAAAAGCTAATGTAAACAGAGCTAAAAATAAAGCTTTAGCTGTAGAAGCTCCTGATTTTCAAGGTGCAAAAGATGATATCGAAGCTGCCTTGGTTAATGATGAAACTAAAAGTCTTGCAAATACTTGGTATGTAGCAGGTTTGGTTTATGAAAAGGCCGCAGATGCAGAATTTATCTTGACTCAAACAGGTTCTGGTAATACAATTCAAATGGGTGAAGATGCAATGAAAGCATACAAATATTATTTAAAAGCTAATGAGTTGGATCAACTTCCTGATGAAAAAGGTAAAGTAAAACCTAAATTTACTAAAAAAATTGCTGCATCTATGTTGAATATCTACAACAAATATATTTTAGTAAATTATGGTGTAGAAAAATATTCAGCACAAGAATGGGTTGATGCACTTAATGCTTTTGAAACTCATACTGCAATTCTAGATCTTCCTATGCTTGCTGAAGAAAAAAATGTACCTTTAAAAGATACTACATATTATCAATTCAAATATTACGCAGCAACTTGTGCATGGGCTGGCGAAATGAACGATAAAGCTATCGCTATGTTCGAAGAAATTAAAGATAAAGAATATAACGAAAATGGAATCTATCAAGCACTTTGCCAACTTTATCTCGATACAAAAGATACAGTAAATTATATTTCTACACTAGAAAAAGGTCTTGCTAAATTCCCTAATGAGTTCTATTTCTTGGGTAATTTAATTAATCACTATGTGTTTGGTGGTCAGCCACAAAAAGCAACAGAATTACTCGACAAAGCAATTGCTAATGATCCTAATAATGCGCAACTTTATAGCGTTCGTGGTTCAATGCTCGAAGTACTTGAAGATATTGATGGTGCAATGACTAACTTTGATAAAGCTATTGAACTTAAACCTGACTTTAAAGATGCTTGGTTGGGTAAAGCACGTTTGATTTACAACAAAGCGTTCAAAATGGAACAAAAAGCTCTTGAAATTCGTGATTTTAAACTTTCAGACCAAGAAGTAGCAAAAGCTCTTGAAGTATATAAAGAATCAATTCCTTTTTTCGAAAAGGTTATTGAAATAGATTCTGAAGATTATGAAACTATGAAAACTCTCCGTGGTTTGTTCTATAAACTTACAAACACAGATCCATCATATCAAACTAAATATGATGAAATCAACAAAAAAATGTTAGGTTACTAATTAATGGTATAAATCCATACATATATTTTCTAAAAGAGGGACGCAGTTGTTTTTGCGTCTCTCTTTTTTGTTTCAATTGATTTGAGCAGATTTGTGAAATTTGTGGGACTTTATTTATCAAAAGAGTATATCTAAAATTATTATTTATCATAATGTTAATTATAATAATTTTACAAAACTAAATTGTTATTTGGCAAAGATTTTGTAAATAAAAAAAAAACGTTATGTGGAATAATAAAAAAACTCAAACATTCGAAGACGGCGAATTTACAAGCTACTACTTCGCAAACAACAACAAAATTAATATTCTAACAAAAAAACATCTTACAGGTTATATCTGTGACATATCCTGGAATTTTCAACAATTTATTAAAAATATAAAATTTGACATTCAAAACGACCCATTAAAAGACATAGACACAAAAAACAAAATAAAACTAAAAGAACTTTTTAATTTGTATAATTCACTTAAAAAGCATAAAAATAAAACAACAGAAAAACAACTATTAATCTCTGCACTCATGATTGTAATTCATGATGTTAAAGAAGAATCATATAAACAATTAAATTTATTCTAACATGGACAAAAAAAACAAATCACCAACATCAAATGAAATCTTTAAGTACGACATAATCGAACTAAGAAGAAGTATAACAGACTTAAAAAATCAAAAAAACATTACAGACGTAGAAATACTTAGATATGTTTATAAAACACTAGGCTATATGTTAAACAAAAATTATTAAAATTATGGAAACAGAAGAAAAAAAAACAGAAGAACTTATAAAAGTTCAACAATACGACATTTTCAACATTGTAGAAAATTATAACGAAGGCGTAAACATTGGTATCACAATAGGAAATTATATGCTTGAAAATAATTTTGAATCGGTTGAAGATGCAAAAAAATACATTGATTCAAAGCCTTACAAACTTGTATGTGCAATTGCATCTATTTATTCACAAATAATTATTAACGATTTTATTAATACAAAAAAAAATGAAAACTAAAAAAGAAATTTGGAACACAATATGGGAAGTAGTAAAATTTATCCTTACACTTGGCCTTTCACACATTGAAAAAAGAAAAAACAATAACAATAATAACAATTAATATTAAAAATTATGAAAAAGACTTTAGGAGGAGAAAGACTCGGAAACGGAAAAAAAATCAAAGTTGACTTACACGGATGGGGTCGTTCAACATTTGACATTTCAAGAGCATGGCGAAGTACAATGACTAGCGGAACACTTGTACCTTGTTTTGTAGATATCGCAACAAACGGAACAACATACGAAATCGATATTAATACAATGGGGCATACAATCCCGACAACTTCTCCATTGTTTGGTAGCTTCAAAATGCAAGTTGACTTTTTCGCTTGTCCTATTCGATTGTATCAAGGATTATTGCATAACAATGCAATTAATATCGGGCTAGAAATGAACAAAGTATTACTACCAAACATCACACTAGGAAAACAAGGAACAAACACAAAAAAAGGTAAAACTAACCCGTCATCACTAAACAACTATTTAGGAATTAGAGGTTATCACGAAAACCAACGTACTTTTTCAGCTATACCACACTTGGCTTATTATGACATCTTCAAACAATATTATGCAAATAAACAGGAAGAAAACGCATTTGTAATAACTCAACATCCAACAAATTACAATCTATCACCAACTGCAACAATTGGATTGCAAGGTATTGAGAAAGTAACTAACTATCAACGAGGTGGTCAAGAGATTCAAAATGATAACGAAGTATATCCAACTAATAACGAAAATTACAGACGTCTAACCAACGGACAAAGAAGTTTTATAAACCATATAGACAAAACTTATGATATCACAACTAAATCAATAGACTTAAATCTCCCTGAAGACCTAGAAGGTAATTATACAATAAGAGTCGTTGATAAAAACATTAAAGAATACATCACAAATATTAAACTAACTACGGAAAGCGGAAATACTATTGGTTTAGACCCTACTTATTTATCGGAAGGCGGAAATGGCTTGTACTTATTAAGTAATTATAATATTGTAGGTGAATGGTATAAAGACGTTAATCAAGTTACTTTAAAAATAGATAAAAATTTGAGAATTACTAACATAAAAATTGAATCTCAAGAATATGAACAATCTATAAAAGCATTCCCTCTTGAAAATATTGACAAAGCAAGAAGAGAAATTCTCAAAAAGACTAATTTACTTGAAAGAATTAATATTAATGAAGATTTAACATTCTTACCATATTCAGCAAATATTGAAAATGAATTAGTATTTGATTCTTCAAAACGAGAATTACAAGGGCTAGTATTAAAAACTTATCAAAATGACATTTTCAACACATGGGTTTCAACAGACTTTGTAGATACAATTAACGGCCTTTCTTCAATTGCTCCCGATGAAAGCGGAAAAATTAATATGGATTCTCTAATTCTAGCAAAAAAAGTTTATAACATTCTAAACCGAATTGCAATAAGCGGGGGAACTTACGAAGATTGGCAGGAGTCAGTATATGGTGAAGATGCAATACAAAGAGCAGAAAGCCCTATATATATAGGTGGTAAATCTGCTGAAATTGCATTCCAAGAAGTTGTATCTACTGCAGGAACAGAAGAACAACCACTTGCAACTCTAGGAGGTAAGGGAGTAATCAATAATGAAAAAGGCGGAAAAATTATTTACAAAGCAAATGAACCAAGTATTATTATGGGAATTGTCTCTATAACTCCACGTGTCGACTATCACCAAGGTAACAAATGGTATATGACTGACTTGGATAACATGGACAATCTTCACAAACCGGGTTTAGACGGCATCGGTTTTCAAAACCTCATAGCAAACAATGTTATTTGGAGTGAAGGAAATGATGTAGCACTTGCAAAACAGCCTGCTTGGATGAACTACCAAACTGCAGTAAATGAAGTATTCGGATATTTCGCTGAAGATGTTTTAAAAGACAAATCATTATACAATATGACTTTGCGAAGAAATTACGAAACTGACGAAAACGGCAAAATTACAGACTTTACAAGTTACATCGACCCAAGTAAATATAACTATGCATTTACAGACAACAGTCTAACTGCACAAAACTTTTGGATTCAACTCGGATTTAAAGCAACTGCACGTAGAAAAATGGCTGCAACTGAAATTCCTAACCTATAATATTTTACAATTATGTTATACAAAAAAAATAAAATCAAATCAAACCACCTAAAAGGAATAGAACCTTTTGAAGGAGTAAGTATCGAAAAGGAAATGCAAGAAGTACTATCTACAAATTCACCAATTCAAAGAACTGCAAACAATATGTATTATACTCCAAGAAAAGAAGGAGTATTACCAAGTAATAACATTAGAACTGATAGATGGGAACTAGCACAACAAGCAATGCAACAAGCAAATGAAGATTTTCAACAACGTATCAAGGAAAGAATCGAAAAACAAAAAGAAAGCGAACAAAAAATTGAATAAATCAAGTCTATAGAGTTAGGGGAGATTCACTCCCCTACTTTTTAACAAAAGCAGTACACAATGGTACGCATCTATACTTTAATAACAAGAGATAATAACAGCTTTTCTAAAAGAAAAGCACGAAAAGATTTTAAATTATGGCAGGATTTTTTGACATATTAGCAGGCGTTGCAACAAGTGGAGCCAACGCACTATTTACAGACATAATGAATGAAAAAAACGCAGAAAGGAATAACCAATATTGGAACGAACAAGCACAAGTACAATACAAGTTAAATGAAAAAGCAGCAGACAATGCAATGCAAAGGACAATCGACATTTACAATCAAATTCAATCTCCAAAGGCAATGGTAAAACAATTATTAGAAGCAGGACTAAATCCTGCACTTATGTATTCACAAGGTGGTATGGGGGGACAAGTACAAAGCGGACCACAAGGGGGAAGCAATGCAAGTCCAACGGGAGCACCAACTTTAGGTTTACAAGAATTCATGGACCCATTACTAATGGCAAAAGTAAAAAATATTGAAGCAGACACAGAAAATAAAGAAGCAGACACCGACAAAAAGAAAGAAGAAACTAAAACTGAACAATTTAATCAAGATTACATTAAATCAAATACAGAATTAAATGAAATTCAAAAATTAATAGACCAAAATAATTTACAAATTTCTAACGAAACTATTAACGAACAAATAACAATTGTTAAAACATCAGCACAACAAGCAATAGAAGAATTAAACGCACTAAAATTAGAAAATAAACTTAACACAGAAACATACAACGACAAAGTTACAAAAATTAAACATGATACGATAAACACAATTACACAAGGAGAAATAATGTTGCTAGAAAAAGAAAAATTAAAAGCAACAACTGAAAACATTAATATAGACACTAAGAAAAAAGAACAAGAAATACAAGAAATTAAATGGAAATGTAATCTGCTAAGACAAGAAGTAGCAAAAACACTTAATGAAGTTAATTTAACATATTATATGACATTAAGCGAACAAAGCAAGGCAAATTATTATAACCAAGAAACTATAAGAATAGCAGAAGAACTTGCAAATAAATACGGATGGACATTTACAAAGGATGACATTTATAAAATAACGGGTATAATAATGCAAGGAGTTGGAGCTGCTTGTGGTATTTCATCAGGCGCAGTTACTTTGATGCAAGGAACTAAAACAATGGGAAAAATTGGATTTTAACAAAAAAAAATAAAATAATAAATTACAATTATTAGAACATAATGCGCACACACGCAAGGAAGAATGCGCGCGCGCACATTTAACTTAGAAGACTGCAAAATGCACCGAGCGCGACCCCCCACGACATTTGGTCGTGTCATGCGGGGGTCGGCTCTACTTCTAATCTATCTGTGCAATAAGGAGAAAAACAAACTGCACTCACTGTCGCTCGAAAAGTTAAGCATTAGAAAAAAAATGCACACAAAATAAACTAACAAAATAATTAATGTATATGTGTTTATATCCTAAACTTATAAAAAATCCAAAATATAAACCTAATAAAAAAAACGGGTTTTGCGCTCCACCCGTAACTGACGAACGGACATTATATGTACCAATCGGTTGCGGTACTTGCATAGAATGTTGTAAAAAAAAAATGCGAGAATGGCAAAGTAGGCTAAATGAAGAATTAAGAGAAGACAATAAATGTTACTTTGTAACTGCAACATTCAGCGAAGAAGAACTAAAAAAACTCTGTGAAGAAAAAGGGCAACAAGAAAGTAACTATATAGCAACCATAGCAGTAAGGCGTTGGTTAGAACGATACAGAAAAAAAAACAAAAAATCTTTTAAACATTGGATTATAACTGAATTAGGACAAGAAAAAGAAAGAACAGAAAGAATACATTTACACGGCATAGTATGGGGTGATATTGAAGAAATAAAAAAACATTGGAAATACGGAATACTAGACGTCGGAGAATATTGTAATGAAAAAACTATTAACTACATAATCAAATACATTACAAAAGTAGATAAAAAACACAAAGGTTTCAAACCTATTATTTTAAATTCTAAAGGCATAGGGATTTCATATATTAAAAAAAATAAATTCATTAAAAACAAATACCAACCAAACGGAGAAACTAACGAATCATACAGACTAAAAAATGGAGCAAAAACAAGTCTTCCCATATATTGGAGAAATTACATATATAGCGAAGAAGAAAAGGAAAAATTATGGATAGAAAAATTAGACAAACAAGAACGTTACATTTTAGGACAAAAAATTGACATTTCAACAGAAAAAGGTATAAATTTATTCGAAAAAATACAAAAAAATGCTCAAAAAATGAATAAAAATCTAGGTTATGGTGATAATACGAACGAATGGAAAAAAAAAAAATACAACGTCACTAACCACTATATCAACAAATTAAAAAGAATTAAAAAATATAACGAAGAAAAAAATAAATTATATAATACAATAAATAAAAAAAATTATTAACTTTGCAACATGAAATACATAAAAAAAATAATAGGAATAATATTAACAATAAAAATGATTGTAATAATAGGTCTATTATTATGGTTAATAGGTGGAATAATAAGCGTAATAATAAACTAATTATCTTATAATTATACAAATGTAAATTTATCACAATGTTAATTATAATAATTTGATAGTTGTAATATATAGAAGTTATTTCAGATTGATATTTGTGTTATCTAGATGAGTTTAAATTTGTGATAATTTGTAAAATTTGCATATGATAATAAAAAAGAGACGCAAATTATTGCGTCTCTACATTCTCGACATGTATATGATAGTTTATTATTTAAACAAAGGTGTTGGATATTCTCCTGCATCAACCAATGATTGTAACTTAGCAACAACATCAGGACGATCTTCTGCATATGTTACACCAAACCATTTAGATGTTGTATCGAGCACTTTGACTTTGGCTGTACCATTATTTATAAGGTGATTAACCATTGTAGGTATATAGAATTCTGATTTCATTTCTTGACCAAATTCTTTCAAGAAATTAATAAAATAATCTTCGGAATGTTGAAAATAATCTGGTGTGAATCCCCACATGTTCATTGATACTGGCGCATTGGCTTCGAGTGATTGTTTTTGGTTGTTTTCGTCAACAAAAACAATACCATCGGCTTCAGCTGCAATACCTGTGCGTTCCACTACGGTTGTAAGATAACCCTCTTTGTCAGTTGTACATACACCACGATTTACTGTGCCACTTTCGCTGAGCGTATTGCCTACGCGATATCCTACCATACAGTAATCATTTTGTTTTCCTATCATTTCAGTGAGTGCTTTACCGAGAACAGCAAATCCATCACGACCATAGAAGTCATCCGCATTAATTACTGCAAATGGTTCATTTATAAGATCTTTACCCATGAGTACGGCGTGATTAGTTCCCCATGGTTTAGTGCGACCTTCAGGACAAGTAAAACCACTAGGCAATGCATTCAAATCTTGAAAACAAAGTTCTACTTTTATATGATTTTCATATTTTGAAAGAACTTTTTGACGAAAATCTTCTTCAAAATCATGACGAATTACAAATACAATTTTACCAAATCCAGCACGAATAGCATCAAATACTGAATAATCCATAATAGTTTCACCTGAAGGGCCAACGCCATCCAATTGTTTTAAACCGCCATAACGGCTACCCATTCCAGCTGCTAATATAAATAATGTAGGCTTCATTTAATGGAATAATTTATAATGAATAATTTTAAATTTTATTATTGATTTTTGGACTGCAAAATTACAAAAAATATTTGATATTGTCAATTATATTCTGTACTTTTGTAGTAGAAATAAAATGCGATATGAAACGCCTATTATTATTTATTTTATTGTTTGTTATACAGATATTTACACTAAATTCGCAGTCTATGAAAATAATGACTTACAACGTAGAAAATTTGTTTGATACTCAGCATGATTCGTTGAAGAACGATACAGAATTTCTTCCTAATTCTGAATTGCGTTGGACAAATAAGCGTTTCTACGATAAATTACATGAAGTAATGCAGGTTATTGTTGGGCTTGGTGGTGACGAATTGCCTCTTCTCATAGGTCTATGTGAAGTTGAAAATGACTTTGTTTTACAGGCTATGACTCAATTTGACCCTTATGATCAGTTAGGTTACGATTACGTGCATTATGAAGGTCCTGATGCTCGTGGCATTGATGTAGCACTACTCTATCAAAAAGATAAATTCACACCTCTTGCTTCTCGTCCAATTCCAGTTAATTTACCTAATGGTCAACGAGGTAGAGATTTACTATATACATGTGGTGCTCTTTCCGATTCTACTCTTTTACATATAATTCAAGTGCATTTTCCGTCGCGAAGAGAAGGTGCATTAGCATCGGAACCTAATCGTGTGGCTGCGGCGAAAGCAGTGCGAAAGGTAATAGAAGAAATTCAAATGGTGGATTCGCAAGCGGGAATTATTATTATGGGGGATTTCAATGATAATCCATCCGATAAAGTGCCTACTACTACCCTTGTAGCTTTGCCATATACAAATAGGTTCTTTGAGGATTTGAAATTATATAATCTATGCTGGGATGGATCGTCTTTTGAGGATGAGGAGATAGGGTCTTATTTTCATAATGGCGAATGGGATATGTTAGATCAAATCATCGTCAGTGGAGCTTTGCTAAATGGCAATCTTTCAGTTAGAGTGATGCCTGAAGCCGAAGTATATCATCCCAAATGGATTTCAAAACGCGATAAACGTACAGGAGAAATGGTACCTAAAAGAACGTATGTTGGCCCCTTTTACCAAGGTGGTGTAAGCGACCATTTTCCAGTATTTATAGAATTGTTTTTTAAAAATGAGTTATAAAAAAAGAGGCAACTAATTTTTCGGTTGCCTCTTTTTTATATTCCTATTTAAAAAGTCTATAATTTCATCTGCTTTATTCACCATGATAAAGTGTGTTTCTTTATCATCCCAGAATATATCGGTCTGCGCACCATTATTTTTCAACTTATGATAGGCTTTTAATAATGAGGTCGCAAAATAATCATCTCCCCCACCAATAAACAATACTTTGCTCGATATTGGATAAGTCTGATTAATATTTGTCGAAATAAAAGTAATTGTCTTAAATCTGTCAGCAAATCCATTATAAGCCACATTCGTAGCAGTTCCACCATTCGACAATCCCATAATGTGCAATTCTTCTCTATCTACCTTATAACCAAGCTCCTCTAAAAATGGTATTTGCTTTGTGAATAAGCTACTAACATCTTTTTTTGTAAATCTTCCCGACCAATCCTTGGTGCCCACACATAGCACAATGCAATCTTCCAAGTCTTTCAACAAACCGGTATACAACTTCCAATTTCCCAAATACCCATGCATGAAAAATACAACAGGATACTCTTTCCCCTCGTCATAATATTTAGGTTCAATCACATAGACCGATTGTGTATTATCTATCCCATACATGTAAAATGCTTGCGAAGTAGTCCCCGACATCATAAATAACCCACTTCGATTTAAACGACCAAACGGACGATAGAATTTTTGGATATTACCTATCCTATCATCTTCTCTAAAATCCCCCAACAAGTTATCTGATAAAGGCAATAATCTAGGCGCAATTCTAGCACACCATATTCCTAAGTTGCAGAGTTCTTCTTCAGGAAATACCACATTGAACAAATAATGCGTTAATGGAGGTAGTTGTGGACTACCCTTTTCGTCTTGATATATCAATCGCACTCTATCATTGGTTTCATATCTATAGCGAGGAAGTACACAAAACAAAGCCACTAACAAGCACCCTATCACTGCCTTATATCCCCACGTTCTGCATCGCTTAATCTCTTCGCGCCACACACATGCCACGAGCATCAACATTATAATCCTATAAAACCACGATGTAAAAAACAGGAACAATAGAACCAGGAATATCGTTTTGATTATCTTTATTTTCATAGCTAATAAATTATTCTTCAACATCTAAAATCCATTTAAAATTAGGAGCATATAACCATCCTATGTCTTGCATATAACGAATGAGACTTTCGTGAAATTTGAATGGACCAATTATTGTTGGAGATGGCAATTTTGGGAAAGCAAACTCTTTAATGTAAGATATAACCCACTCATCATCCTCTTTATATAGGTACATACCATTGAGAGCTAATCCAATTCTACAATTTTTAATTGTATATGCAGACCATAATTTAAATTCGTTGTATTTAGGCGACCAAGCAATTCGCGCAGGATTATTTTTAGTTGCATTAGGATATTTTTTCATCAACCCTTTGATTTTGTCATGTCGAGCAAAATATCTACTATGCAAAACAACTGTATCTTTTGTTGGAACAGTACACAAAATTTGCTGTATCGTAGCTTCAGGCGACGCAAACCATCCCAAAGTGCAAATACATATGTTTATGGAGTACATACTGCATTTTTCATACAGATTTAAGTCTCCACCCTTTTTCACTCTAAGATAACACTCTTGTTGAACGTCACTTAACACCCAATATGCTACATTTGAGGCAAACAGAAGAATAACAACAAGTATTCCTATTAAAATCTTTTTACTAGTCTTCATATTTATGAACTGTTATATTTGAACTCCAACCCCAATAAAATCCCACTTTAATCATTCTAAAATCAATATTAGAAAATTCAGTTGCTACTTTGTCATAAATTCTACATTCAAAATCGGAATAAACATTAGGATAGTTAATCCTCCAATCCTGCAATGTATATACACTTTGCATCTCTTTTATTACTTCTGAGATAAGACTATCAATTTCATCAGCAACAATCACCGCATCATCATTTTCCATAGCTTCGATGTCAGCAAAATATTCTCTCGTATTTGTAGAATATTTTATATGTATGCTAAAATCATAATACTGAAGTTTTTCTACAACTCCACTATAAACATGTTTATACTTTTTTGCGTAACAACAAGTACTCATTCCAATCAGAATACTTAAAACCAAAAATCTAATTACTCTTTTCATAGTCAATCAAAATAAAACGTTAATATCATTACATTTTGTAATCTATTAACGTTTTATATGTTAAAATATTGCCCTTTTTATATAAAAATAATCAATTTTGGACGCACATAAATTATTATTTCACAAACCGTAACTCTTTCGAATTAAACACATCCACTGGCGCAACAGCATATTGCTTCATCGTAATCCCTCGTTTTTTCATCGCTCGCTTAATCTTTGGAATGTGATGCGCCCCAAGTATCAAATAGTCATCTATCCTTTTAGGCTTACAAAGCTCTATTCCCAACTGATTAAGATAAATATCATATATCAATTCCGAGCAATAGAATTTACCATTATCAAACTTAAATGCTAAATCGTATGGCTTACCCAAATAACTATTATATTTGATTTTAATATCATCCTTTTTAGGACGCTTATGCCAATATTTGCCACCTTTACCACGAGCAATAAATTTCTTCAGCGGAGTAAGCACTAATGTCTTCTGTGTTTCAAGCACATATGGCTTCCCATCCTTCATCACCACAACTCCACAATGCGTAATAGTCGAACGAGTACCCATCTTTATCAATGGCGATTGCTGCGACAACGAAGTCTGAAAAATAACATCTCCCTCCCTCACATCCTCTATAGGCGCTTTT
>JAZLDO010000115.1:0-2838 GCA_045614825.1 Candidatus Aphodosoma sp.
TTATCTTCTATTAATGGTTTTATTTGATCAAAATCTGAATTAGTTATATAGTTTAAGTCATTTGCTAATTGAAGTTGACAATAAACTTCCATTAAAGAACTATATGCAATTTCGATAAAGTGAACTTTTTCTTTGTCTGACATTCGACCCATACCTTCAGCTATGTTGGAAGGAATAGATAGTACGGCTCTTCTTAATTGAGATTTTAGAGCAAATTCTTCTTTTTGAGGAAATTTATCTATAAGCTCATAGACTTTTTTTACTAAAGTACGAGCTTGTTGATAGGTATTTAGTTTCTCAAAATTGAACATAATAAAAATTCACTTATTAAGAAATTTAGTGCCGAATGGTTCACTATACTCTATACACTAAACTCTAAACTTTTATTACATGAGCATACCACCGCAGCAGTGGATAGTTTGGCCGCTTACGTAGCTTGAGAGGTCAGAGCCGAGGAATACAGCCACGTTAGCCACATCCTCAGGAGTGCCACCACGGCGAAGAGGGATGAGTTTGTTCCATTGTTCTTTTACTTCGTCAGACAAAGCGCCAGTCATCTCAGTGATGATGAAGCCAGGAGCGATACAGTTGGCACGGATGCCACGTGAGCCAACCTCTTTAGCGATAGATTTAGCAAGACCAATCATACCTGCTTTAGAAGCAGAGTAGTTGCATTGGCCAGCGTTGCCATTAACACCTACAACCGAGCTCATATTGATGATAGAGCCACCTTTTTGACGCATCATGATAGGAGTTACGGCGTGGATGAAGTTGAACGCAGATTTGAGGTTTACGTTGATAACAGCATCCCATTGAGCTTCGCTCATACGCATCATAAGACCATCTTTAGTGATACCTGCGTTGTTGACAAGGATGTCAACGCGACCGAATTCTTTAACGATTTCTTCTACCACTTTATGAGTATCTTCAAAACTAGCAGCATTAGAAGCGTAGCCTTTAGCTTTTACTCCATAAGCTTCGATTTCTGCTTGAGTTTTAAGTGCATTTTCATCGATATTTAGGTCGGTGAAAGCAACATTACAGCCTTCAGAGGCATATTTGAGTGCGATTGCTTTACCAATACCACGTGCTGCGCCAGTAATAATGGCGAGTTTTCCTTCTAATATTTTCATATTCTTAGATTTTTGGGTTTTAACAGAAGTACAAAATTTTCGTTTTTGGACTTTTGTTGTGTTATTTTATTATTAGACAGAATGACATAAAGTCATAATTTTTACTTTTTGAACATATACCTCGCTATGCCTTCGGCATATTTTGGTAAATGAATTACATATTTTTAGTTACATTTCTAAATCTGTCATTATAGTCGAGATTTTTACGGAGTAAAAAGCAAGACCATCATGAATAGAGTAAATATGTTTTTATGTCATTATGTCAAAAAAAATATATTTTATTTGTATATCAAAAATATGCAAGGGCGTTTGTGTAGGTCGGGTTGTTTGCCTTGGCTGATTAAGTGCTTCCAATCGCCGATGGTCATAGTGCGAATATATTCGTTTTCAGCGGTGATGTCGGCAGCTACGCAGAGGCGAGTTTGACCTTGAAGAGTGCGACACAACTCCTCGAGCATTTGCATATTGCGATAAGGCGTTTCGATAAATATCTGTGTTTGATGTTCGCTGTAGATGCGTTTTTCGAGCTGTTTGAGTCGAGTAGAGCGGTCGGCCTTCTCGATAGGGAGATAGCCTTGGAAAGCGAATGACTGTCCGTTGAAACCACTTGCCATGAGCGACATCAATATGCTCGACGGACCAACCAAAGGCACTACCTTGATGCCACGACGCTGAGCGATAGCTACCACATCGGCACCTGGATCGGCAATGGCGGGGCAACCAGCTTCGGATATGATACCTATGTCTTTGCCTGCTTTGATAGGGTCGAGATATGAGCCTATTTGCTTAAGGTCGGTGTGTTGGTTTAGTTCGAAGAACTGTAGTTCATCGATATTTATACTCTTATCCACCTGTTTGAGAAAACGACGTGCAGTGCGAATATTCTCCACAATGAACACTTTCACCTTGCGAATAATATCGGCATTATTCGAAGGTAATACATTATCAAGCGGAGAGTCGCTCAAAACAGTTGGTATGAGGTATAGTGAAGCCACTTTTTGAATGATTAGTGTATAGTGATTAGTGTATAGCGTTTTTTTGCCCCTTCGGGTCATCGGACGCTCGAGCCGAGCGTCCCTACTTTTATTTTGTGCCTATAGGACAACTCAATGTCCTATAAGCGATTATGTTAGGGAATAAGGAATAGGGAGTAAGGAGCAAGGTTTACTCATTACTAACTACTCATTACTCTTTAATATTAGGGAGTTCCATGCCGTAGCCTTTTTTCTTGTCTTCGCGTTTGAGCAACATACCGATGAGGAGCGCCACAACGCCGAAAGAAGAGAAGATAACCATAGGGAGAGTGTAGCCACCAGTTGCGTCGAGCACTTTACCGATAACGATTGGCACGAGGAGTAAGCCCCAGTTTTGAATCCAGAAGATTACGCAGTAAGCAGAACCAAGGATGCGTTCGTCGATGATTTTTGGAACAGAAGGCCACAAAGCAGCAGGCACCAATGAGAACGAAACACCGAGAATAGCGATGATAGCAACAGCCAAAGCTTTAGATGGGAACATAGGAAGAACGAATGCAAAGCTGAGGTGGCAAGCAATCATGATGAGCGAACCAATCATAAGCATAGAAGCAGCTTTACCTTTGCGGTCGATGAAACCACCGAGGAATGGAGTGAGCACCATTGCCAAGATAGGGAAGCAGCTGAAGAGTTGTGCACCGCTTGTGATATCGAGTGTTTTGTTCAAGAAG
>JAZLDO010000116.1:0-8661 GCA_045614825.1 Candidatus Aphodosoma sp.
AGACATACCATAGAGGCCAGCTTTAGCAAGCGCAATTCATCATCCCACAAGTCAGCACGTTTCTTCAACGGATTCTGAGGCGACACCACATACCACAACTCATCCACTCCCCCATGCTTCAACATATACTCACCCAACCCAATATGCCCATTATGTATCGGATTAAATGACCCAAAATACAACGCAATCTTCCTCAATTCACAATTCATAATCTATCTGTTATCTGTACTCTAGCTCAAAAACTCTGTTACCACACGGATAGTCTCCGCCACGGCCTCATCAAGATTATCATTCACAATGCGCACGTCAAACTTAGGAGCAAACTCCATCTCCCATTCAGCTTTGGCTAGTCGTTTTTCAATCATCTCTTCAGAGTCAGTTGCACGTCCCACCAAACGCTCACGCAACACCTCTACGCTAGGTGGTTGCACAAACACAGCTAAGGCATTGTCGCCATAATACTTTTTAATATTCAATCCACCCACCACGTCAACATCAAACAACATATGCTGTCCTTGAGCCAACTTTCCATCAATTTCGCTCTTCAACGTGCCATAGAAGCAGTTAGGATAGACCTCTTCATACTCTACAAACTCATCATTTGCAATCTTCGCACGAAACTCATCAGGCGTAAGGAAATAATACTCCACCCCATGTTGTTCTGTTCCTCGAGGTGCACGACTTGTAGCCGATATTGAAAAACCAAAATCAAAACCAGCCTCTTTCAACTTGCCTATAATAGTACTCTTTCCCGAACCCGAAGGTGCCGAAAATATAATCAATTTACCGTTCATATTACAAATTTTATTCTAATAATTAACACTCTTACTCTTTAAGGCTCGCAAAGTTACAAAAAAAATCTTAATACACACCCCTAAACTCTCATTTTTTTTTCGTAACTTTGCATTTTGTAAAAACAACTAAATTATGATTTTCTATTTTTCTGGAGTAGGCAATTCTGCTTGGGTCGCTCAATCATTAGCAAAAAAACTCAACGACACAGCTATTGCCATAACCGATTCTAACAGCGAAGAATATCAAATTCAACCCTCAGAAGCGATAGGATTTGTGTTTCCAGTATATTCGTGGGCTCCACCCAAAGTAGTCATCAACTTCATCAATAGCCTAAAAATCAATACACCCAACTATCTCTACTTCGTATGCACTTGTGGCGACGATACAGGCAAAACTGCCGACGTTTTTGCCAACAATGTTAAGCAACGTGGATGGCTCTGCCATGCTGGCTACTCTATAACTATGCCTAATACCTACGTTTCATTACCTGGATTTGGCATCGACTCTGACGAGATAGAAAAACAAAAAATAGAAAAAGCAAAAATACGTATAGAACAAATTATCAGCGATATAAAATCACAGAAACGAATGACCAAATACGATTGTCGTGAAGGTTCAATCCCTCGTTTCAAGACATATATTATAAATCCTCTATTCACAAAATATCAGCTGACTACCAAACCTTTCCATACTACCGATGCTTGTATTTCTTGCCATCAGTGCGAACAAAAATGTCCACTCCAAAACATAATTTTAGTTGATGGCAAACCTCAATGGGGCAACAACTGCACTCAGTGTGAAGCTTGTTTCCATATATGCCCAACAAATGCTATTCAATACGGCAAAAACACCAAAGGAAAACAACAATATAAAGGCAAACTACTAAAACTCTAAAAAAAATACAATGGCTCGAATCTTAGCTATCGACTACGGACAAAAACGCATTGGCATTGCAGTCACAGACCCTCTACAAATGATTGCCAATGGATTAACTACAGTAGAAACACCTAAAATATACTCTTTTTTAGCCGAATATTTCACTAAAGAAGAGGTAGAAACCATAGTTGTAGGCTATCCAAAAACACTACAAAACGAGCCTGCCGAAGTGACTAAATATATCAATACATTCGTTGGTAAACTACGCAAACTCTACCCCGATAAAAAAATTGAACTAATCGACGAGCGATTTACAAGCAAAATGGCATTTCAAACTATGATTGATAGTGGCATCAGCAAAAAAGCACGCCAAAACAAAGCACTTATCGACCAAATCAGTGCCACAATCATCCTTCAAAACTACCTCGAAATAATTAAAAATTAAAAATTCTCTAAACTATTCACTACCACCACTCTCAACTGTTGAGTGTTAACCATTAACTGTTGACTTTCGACTGTTGACTGTAGACTTTATGATAATATGATTACAGTATCCAACCTTGCAATGCAATTTGGCAAACGAGTACTTTTCTCAGATGTCAACCTCAAAATCACAGCAGGCAACTGCTATGGTGTAATCGGCGCAAATGGTGCCGGCAAATCAACTTTTATCCGTATGCTGAGTGGCGAACTCGACCCTACTCGCGGACAAATCTCGTTCGGTCCGGGCGAACGCCTCTCTGTGCTCAAACAAGACCACTTTGCCTACGACCAATTCACCGTAATTGACACCGTGATGATGGGCAACGAACACTTCTGGCAAGTTAAAGAAGAGAAAGATGCAATATATCTCAAAGAAGATTTCACCGAGGAAGACGGCATCCGTGCAGCCGAATTGGAAGAGAAATTTGCCGAAATGGATGGCTGGAATGCCGAAAGTAATGCAGCTCAATTGCTTAGTGGTCTTGGCATTAAAGAAGAACTTCACTACCAACTAATGAGCGAATTGGAGAATAAAGAAAAAGTGCGCATACTCCTCGCACGTGCTCTCTATGGCAAACCAGATAACCTACTCCTCGATGAGCCTACCAACGACCTCGACGTAGATGCTGTAATGTGGCTCGAAAACTACCTTGCCAATTATGAAAATACAGTACTCGTAGTTAGCCACGACCGTCACTTCCTCGATTCTGTATCTACCCACACTATCGACATTGACTACGGCAAAATCACTATGTTTGCCGGCAACTATACATTCTGGTACGAATCGAGCCAACTCGCTCTCCGCCAACAACAAAACCAAAACAAAAAGGCTGAAGAAAAACGCAAAGAGTTGGAAGAATTCATCCGTCGATTCTCTGCCAACGTGGCTAAAAGTAAACAGGCTACTTCGCGCCGCAAAATGCTCGAAAAGCTCAACGTGGAAGAGATTCAACCTTCTACTCGCAAATACCCAGCTATCATCTTCACACCTGAACGCGAACCTGGCAACATGGTGCTCGAAATCAGCGGTCTTGGCAAACGTGCCGAAGATGGTTCAGTGCTCTTCAACAATGTGTCGTTCAATGTTGAAAAAGACGACAAAATTGCATTCTACTCACGTGATGCTCGTGCTATGACTGCTTTCTTCGAAATCATCATGGGTAACGACCGCGACTATGCTGGCAAATTCAACTGGGGTATCACTATCACCAATGCCTATCTCCCACTCGACAACACTCGTTTCTTCAACAACGAACACACTCTCGTTGATTGGCTTGGTCAATACTCTGCTGACACTACCGAAGTCTTCATCCGCGGCTACCTCGGCAAAATGCTCTTCTCGGGCGAAGAGATTTACAAACGCGCCAATGTGCTCTCGGGTGGCGAAAAGATGCGCTGTATGATTGCTCGCATGATGCTACGCAATGCCAATGTGATGGTGCTCGACTCACCAGTCAACCACCTCGACCTCGAATCTATTCAAGCATTCAACAATACACTTAAAACATTCAAAGGCAATATATTACTATCATCTCACGACCGCGAATTCGTGTCAACCGTTTGTAATCGTATCATCGAACTTACACCAAACGGCATCATTGACAAATATATGGATTTCGACGAATATCTCACCTCTGACGAAATACACGAACTTCGTGAAAAGATGTATAAATAATTCCTTGCTACTAACATAAACAATATGAACAACCAACTACTTAACAGATTAGAAGGGTTAAATGCCCGTTTTGAAGAAGTTTCGACGTTAATCACCGACCCAGCAGTGATTGCTGACATGAAACGTTTCGTGAAACTCAATAAGGAATATAGCGATTTAGAAAAAATTATTGCTAAACGTGATGAATATCGTCGTGTATTGAATAATATAGAAGAAGCAAAACTTATACTTGGAACAGAAAACGATCCAGACCTTCGCGAAATGGCGAAAATGGAGTTGGAAGATTTAGAGCCTCGCGTTGAACCATTAGAAGAAGAGATTAAAATATTACTCATACCTGCTGACCCTGAGGATTCGAAGAATTGTACAGTAGAAATTCGAGGAGGTACAGGTGGCGATGAGGCTGCAATTTTTGCAGGCGACCTATACCGTATGTACACAAAATACTGCGAACAAAAGGGTTGGCGCATCGAAGTCACATCTCTCACCGAAGGCACTGCTGGTGGATATAAGGAGATTATTTTCAATGTATCAGGCGATGGTGGCACATACGGAATATTAAAATACGAATCTGGCGTACATCGCGTTCAACGTGTGCCTCAAACCGAAACACAAGGACGTGTGCATACTTCGGCTGCTACTGTTGCTGTATTGCCTGAAGCAGAAGAGGTAGATGTAGAAATCAACCCAGCTGATTTGGAATACCAAACTGCACGTTCTTCAGGTGCTGGAGGTCAAAATGTTAATAAAGTAGAAACAAAAGTACAATTGACCCACAAACCTACAGGCATTATGATTCAATGTCAAGTAGCACGTTCACAATTGGCTAACCGCGAAATGGCATTACAAATGTTGCGTAACAAGCTTTACGATATGGCTCTTCAGGAACACCTACAAGCTATATCATCGCGTCGTAAAACAATGGTTAGTACGGGCGACCGTTCTGCAAAAATTCGCACATATAACTACCCTCAAGGCCGTATTACCGACCATAGAATCAACTATACTATCTATAATCTTAGTGCCTTTATGGATGGTGATATTCAAGGTTGTATCGACCAACTTATTGTTGCCGAAAATGCAGAACGCATGAAAGAGTCGGAAATGTAAGAAAACATTGACAATATTCAACATAATAGAAACAGCCGATTAACAAATGAGTTAATCGGCTGTTTCTATTACATCTTCTTCAAACGAAACAAAATCGAGTTTATCGAAACGGTCGCGAACACGCTCTATGTCGCCTAAACGAATGCGGAAATAGAGAGTGCAATCCATCTCTTGAATTTGGTTGACTATCGTAAGGTCGAAGTCTTTCATAATGCGCATCACGGCATTGAGGTCTTGATAACCAAATTTTGAGACAAAGGTTTTCTCTACAATACGTTCTTCAATAGTTGCAGCAGCAATAGCTTCGGCTGCAGATGTTTTATAGGCTTGGATAAGTCCGCTGGTACCGAGGAGTGTACCACCAAAATAGCGCACTACGATGATAAGTATATCGGTAAGATTGCTGCTATTTATTTGTCCTAATATTGGGCGACCGGCTGTGCCTGATGGTTCGCCATCGTCATTCGCACGAAAAATATCACGTTCATATCCTAACATATAGGCATAACAAACGTGTCGAGCATCGTAGTATTCCTTACGCTTTTCGGCAAGGATTTCTTTGATTTGCTCGATGGTCTGCACAGGATAGGCAAAGGCGTAGAACTTACTGCCTTTGTCTTTATAGAGTGCTTCAGACGGTGATGATATGGTTAGATAAGTATCCAAAAAAGTTGAAAGTTGAGAGTTGAAAGTTGAAAGTTAATATAGATAAAATTTTCAAATTTCAAATTAAAAATTTATTCCCTATAATAAACTCGGCGCACGCGTGATGAGAAGCTTGTGAGAACTTCATATGGGATGGTGCCGAGGATGTTTGCTATTTCCGAAAGGCCTTGTTTGTCGTTGAAGAGTACTACCTCATCGCCAATTGTCACATTAAGCCCTGTTACGTCGATCATTGTGAGGTCCATACAGATATTACCGATAGTAGGCACTTTATGTCCATTAATAAAAAATGATCCACGACCATTACCCAATCGACGATCTACTCCATCGGCATAACCTAATGGGAGAAGTGCTATGAGCGAATCTTGCTCGGCTACCCCACGACGACTATACCCTATTGTTTCGCCTGCTTTGACTGTTTTGAGTTGCATGATGCGAGTAGAGAATGAACATACGTTGCGCAACTGATCTTCATTGCAACAACTTACACCCCATAGACCTATGCCAAGGCGCACCATATCGAATTGATACTGAGAAAATCGCTCTATGCCGGCTGAGTTCAATGTATGACGCAAGACGGCTTCGCCATACGGCAATGAACGCTTGATATATGTCGAATTGTAATCAAACATTGCAATTTGTTGCAAAGTGAACTCGTCCATTTCGGGTGTCATATCGTCGGCTGCTGCAAGATGTGAGAATATAGAGCGTACTTCAACATAGTCTTGACTGTTGAGAATTGCACAAAGTCGTTCTAAATCAGCAGTCTCAAAGCCTGCACGATGCATACCTGTGTCGAGTTTGATATGGATTGGATAGTGCTTATGACCATGACGACGCACTTCGTCTATCAAAATATCCAAAAAATCGAATGAACAAACTTCGGGTTCTAATTGATTTTTGAACATATGGTGCAAGGCAGATACCATTGGGTCGAGCACCATAATAGGGAGTTTGATGCCTGCTTGACGGATTTCGACACCTTCGTTGGCAAATGCAACTGCAAGATAATCACAGCCATAGTGTTGCAATGCTTGTGCCACTTCAATGGATCCACTACCATAAGCCGAAGCTTTGACCATACACATCAATTTGGTGGTAGGCTTGATTTTAGCACGAAAATGGTCGAGATTATGAAAAAGTGCATCAAAGTTAATCTCAAATACGGTGTCGTGAGCAAGTTGTTGCAAGTGGTTTTGTATGCGTTCGGGGTTGAATTGCGGTGCTATTTTCAAGAGCAATGCCTCGTTGTGGAGATTGCGAACAAAATCACTATTCAAAAACTCTGTTGTATCTTTGAAAAAGAGTTTATCTTCAATTTTGAATAATGAAGAATGAGCAGCCAAATCAGGCCCAATAAAAACTATTGCATCAACCGACTTGCTACGAATTACTTGACATATATTGAGGTAGAACATTTCAGTGGCCAAGTCGTCGCCATCTATATCGGACACGATGAGTGTTCGATGCAAATTTTGGTTGGCCGACTGCTGTTCAAGAAAGCCTAATGCATGTTTGGTCAGTGATGTAAGGTCAGAACTATGTCCATCACGGATGATTAGACAGTTGTTGATGCCTGGTTCGACTTCGTATCGTGCTTTGATTTGACTCATTTTATGGAACAATTTTTTATACGAATACACACTGTGAGTGTGTATTGAGATATGACTGTTTGCTTGCTTGCAGGTTGCTTGCACCTTGCTTGAGATTGAGGCAAATGAATACACACTGAGAGTGTGTATTTATTGTTTAAAGAAAGAGACGCAAAAAAGGTTTGCGTCTCTACTTAAATTATTTCAAAAGTGATTCTGGCGCAAGATTGTCTTTCTCGATGTCGAGGAAGTATTTATAGGTGCCTACGCGCAATTCGTCGCAAGCGTCATAGTCGCAAACGATGATGCCTTTTGGATGCATTTGGAGAGCAGAGATTGTCCACATTTGGCAAATACCCTCTTCGACAGCATGACGCAATGCGCGCGCTTTGCCATGTCCGTTGACAAGAATCAACACTTCACGTGCATCAAGCACTGTGCCTACACCTACGGTCAATGCTGTTTTTGGCACTTTGTTGATATCGTTATCGAAGAAGCGCGAATTAGCAATGATTGTGTCGGTTGTAAGGTTCTTCTTGCGTGTACGAGATGACAATGACGAACCTGGCTCGTTGAAAGCAATGTGGCCATCAGGGCCAATACCTCCGAGGAAGAGGTCGATACCACCTACGGCTTTGATTTTATCTTCGTAGCGTTGGCACTCAGCATCAATATCTTCGGCATTGCCATTAAGGATGTTCACGTTTTCTTTCTTAATGTCGATGTGAGAGAAGAAATTGTTCCACATGAATGAGTGGTAACTCTCTGGGTGTGACTTAGGTAAGCCGATATATTCGTCCATATTGAACGTGATGACATTCTCAAACGAAATAACTCCGCGTTTGTTTAGGTCGATGAGTTCGCGATACATGCCAAGAGGCGATGAACCTGTTGGTAAACCTAAAACAAATGGTTTCTCAGCAGTTGGTTGTGCTGCAATGATTTTTTTTGCCACATAATTAGCTGCCCATTTAGACATCTTGGCATAATCTGGTTCGATAATTAATCTCATTTTATATAATGATTAGTTAGTAGTTATTAATTATTAACGAGAATTTATTTTTCTAAGGTTTTAAGTGCAACTGCACGACCAAGTTCATAGAGAGCTTCAGCCTGTTCGGCTGTCATAGCTTGCTTAACCTCTACATAACCAGTCATTTCCCATTTCATTGCTTCAGCAAATGCCTCAAATGGTTTTGTAGTAGCATTAGCCCATGTAAATGAACCAAAACAACCAAATTCATGATTTTTCACACCACGAGTTTTGATTTTAGCGAGCAAAGAGGCTGCGTTTGGATAGAGTTCGCCACAATAAGTTGGTGAACCACAGATAAATCCTTTGTAACGGAAAATGTCGGCAAGGATATATGAGTGGTCGGAACGAGAAACATCGTGTAACACTACGTTTTTAGTTACTGACGCTGCACCACGAGCTACCATTTCAGCCATCTCTTCGGTGTGACC
>JAZLDO010000117.1:0-18626 GCA_045614825.1 Candidatus Aphodosoma sp.
TAAAAAATGGCGTTTACTATAACGCTTTGATATTCGTTGTCTTAGAACTTCGCAAACTCTAATTAGCAAACCCGAATACAAAGCAATGGTAGATGTTCATGGGTGTATTGTATATAGCCAATATTGCATCCAAAGTAGAAAAATTTAGATTTTTATTAAGGTTTTAATGCTATTTTAATACTGGTTAAAATGGTAAAGAACTTATAAAAATAGAAATTTCTATTAGGATTAGCAGCTGGAACAATATATCGGCGTGGACTTCTGCATTGCTCGTTAGGTTGATTGGGCAATGCGAAGGCCTTAAGACGTGAAACGAGTAATAGACGAAGTTTCACGCTTTTTTTGTGTCTAAAAATGAGATATATCAATTATGTATAATGTAAATTAAATTTTAGGATTTTATGAAAAGAGTTGTTTTTTCTTTGGTAATTTTATTTGTCGCTTTGTTTAGTGCAGAGGCGCAAGAACGAGCTTCGCTAACTATTTCTAATACGTCTAATTATACGTTAACAGTAAAGATTATGAAAAGAATGGGTGGTTTATATTCAACACTTTATATTCCACCTCAACAATCAAGAACTACATATTTTTCGTCAACAGGCTATTTTTATACAAAAACTAAAGCTGAAAAATCAGGTTCTTTTACATTGTATAAAAAAGATGAGAGTTGCTTTGAGATAGTATGTGATAGTCGTGGTTATTCTGAGGCAGTTATGAGTTTCTATGTTTCGGAACATGGAGGTAGTGCCGGAGAGTCTATTTCTCGTTCAGAGTTTGAAAGTAATGATAAATAACTTAGTATATATTAAGATTTCTATGAAAAGGTATTTATTTTTCTTTTTGTGTGGAGTTTTGAGCATTGGTTCTTCTTTTTCTCAAAAAGGAGAGCGTCGTATTTATTATCTTGATTGTTCTTATTCGATGGTTAAACCAAATAATATTTGGGAAGATGTACGTGATAATTTGATAGCTGCAATTGATGCTGTTGAGGATGAAACAACCGAATTATATGTGATTCCTTTTGCAGTTGATGGTTCTATAGATTGTTGTTGGGATTGTTACTATGAGAAAGCAACACCGCTAGGTAAAAGTAATTTAAGAAAAAAAATAGAAGGAATTATTCCATCTAAAAAAAGTATGACTTATCATAGCGTTACGATTAAAGACTTTTACAATAATAATCGTGTGGCTAATGATAAGATTACATATATGTTTTTAATGACAGATGGGGATAATGAGGAAAAAAACAGCTTTGGATGTGATTTTTTTCTGCCAGAATTAGTTAAATGGAAGGATAAATATGGATTAAAAGATGTATATGGGTTTTATGTTATGTTGCACAAGTCAGCAAAAGAGTATGCGGAAGTTGAGAAGATAATTAATCAACCAAATGATCATTTGTGGAAAGTAGAGACAGCTGATGTAAATATCAATTTAATTAGACTTGAGAATGGATGTATATACAATGTTCGTAATGAATCTTATGTTGATATTCCTATTTATGGTAAAACTGAAAATATAGAGTTAAAATTAAATATTATAAATAATAATTCTAATTATTGTATAAAGAAACAAGAGCAGACAAAGGATTATATTCGTTTGTATATAGAGCCACAAGGCGATGTTTCGTTTTTGCCTCAAAATGAGCTTGTGAAATTGTCGATTAAATCTAATGGTATAGGTGATTTTGATTTTATAGTAGCAGAAGAGATAACATTGATATGTGAAAATAAAAAAGTTAAAGAATTTAGTCCAACATTCAATAAAGGGAAAAAGATAGAAAAATTAGGAAAAGTAACATATTATCCAGCATTTGGATGGTGTAAAGCAAAAACAGACACTCTTATTGAGACATTGTTTCTAGGTTTTAATAAAGATGCAAAGGGAAGTGGGGATGCATATGCTGTTTTTAAGTTTACCGATACTGAGGGAAAAACTATTTCTAGTTTGCATATCTTTAAAGATAGTCAAGAATTGAAAGATAATAAACTTAGAGTAAATTGTGATGAGGATTCAGTTATTCTTAAGTTTGTCTTTGATTCTTCTGCCGATGCAAAAAAATATCAAGGTTACCTTAAAATTATGGATCATAATTTAGATAGAGTAAGCGATCCATTAAAATGGCAGATTTATTATGAAAAGGATATGAATCCTTTGATGTTAGGCTTGCTTTGGTTTGTTATTCTGTTTGTTTCGTGTGTATTGTTGTGGATGCTTGTGTTTAAACCGATATTTTATCCTAGGTTTGGCGCAATACAAAAGACTATTAATGTTCCAGGAATGGCACCTTTGATTATTAAGTTTAAAGGAGCTAGAGAAGTTGTTGTTGCGGCATCACATCCGAAAATGCAATCTGCGTGGAATAGGGTTTGGACCGGTAAAATTATATACAAAACGCATCCTGCTTTTGTGGTACCTATTACATTTAAACCAAGTCGAGGACGCAAGATTCTTGCAAAAGTGCCTGCTGGAGCATATCAAGTATTGCCAAATCCTATGCCTGGCGTTGGTAGTGCAACAATTATCGATATTCAGAAAAATTTGAAAATTACTGTAAATTAAATAATGTGAGTTATGAAAAAGTGGATTATACCTATTATTTGTGCAATATGTGTAGTGTTTCTTTTAGTGTCGTCGTTGGCTGGGCATAAAGGGAAGGTTTATAAGTCGATAGGGAATACATATAATAAGTTTTGGTTTATACCAGCTAAAAGTGCTCATTTTAATATAACTTTTAGAAATTCTTATACAGGAGCTCTTACTTTGATTGATGAAAAAGGTAAGCCTCTTTCAAATGATAAGTATACTATTAGAGTAGATGGAAAACAAACGGGGTCGAATTTTTCTGTGAGTGATAAGAAAATTGTTCATGTCGCAATCAAGTGTAAAAAAGCAGTAACTCCAGGAAAACAATATATTAGGGTCAAAGGTGGAGGTCCACTTGTTACACATGTCTATTTCAAGCATCACTTAAATCCTCTTGTTGTTTGGCTTTCATGGATTTTGTCGTTGTTTTTTGTGGTTACGCTTGTTTGGTTTTTAATTTTTCGACGAATTTTTTATCCTCAATTCAAGAGTTGTCAAAAAACTTTTATGATTCCAAATCAAGTACCTCTTGTTGTTAAATTGACAGGTGCGAGAATGGTGGTGATTTCGTCTGCTGTAAAAAAACAGAATTTTTGGGATGAGTTGATTAAGGGGCCAATTGTGTATAAAGTTCATCCAGCATTTACGTCTCCAGTTGTTTTGCGTCCAGTAAGAGGCGGTAGAATTTTAACAAAAGTAGATAGTAGCGTATATCAAGTTTCACCAAATCCAATGCCACGGATTGGGTCGGCTACAATCGATAATATTCAAACAAATATACATGTAACAATTAATTAAATAACAATTAAATAAAATAAAATTATGAAAGATCAAATTAAAATCACAAGAACCCTTTATGTGGGTTTAGGCGGAACAGGTGTTAGAGCTATTCTTCGTGCAAAGCAATGTTTTATGGATTCATATGGAGAAGTACCTCCAATGGTGGCATTTCTTGCCGTCGATACAGATAAAGCTATTCGTAATAAATCCCTTAAATCTAGAAGCGGTAAAGATGTAAAATTTTCAGATAATGAAATTTGTTTTTGTGGTATTACGGGAAGTGCATTAGATATTTATAGAAATCATCTTTCTCAATTTCAATGGGTTCCGCGAAGGAACGTTTCTTTCCTTGCTAATTTAAAAAATACTGGAGCAGGTCAGGTCCGAAGTAATGGTCGTTTTTTAGCACGACATAATGCGATTAAAATTAGTAAACGAGTCGCTAGTAAAGTTATAGAAATAGGTCGCCCTCTCCCAATGGGAAGTAGATTTATGTATGATACTAATAAAGATGGAGTTGAGTATCCTGTTATTGTTAATGTGGTTGGTTCGGTAGCAGGTGGTACTGGTAGTGGTACTTTTTTGGATATGTTGGTGCTTATTGCAAAAACTCTTCGAGATAGTGGTTTGTCTTATGCTATTAATCCGTGGATGGTTCTTCCTGATGTATTTCGTCATATGGCTCCAGGACCTGCATCGGAGAATGTGCTTCAAAATGCGTATGGAGCTATTAGAGAGTTAGATTATCTTTATCATCTTCCAAAAGATAATCAAAATGCTATAGACTTTCATTTTGATAAAGTATATTATCTTGATGAGGGAATCGGGGATACATATCTTTTTAATAATACAAATAAAGCTGGTGTTGTTTTCCAAAATGTGGATGATATAGCTGATTCGATAGGTAGATGTATGTTCCTCCCGTCGAATGAAGTAGATAGTGTTAAAGATAATACAGAAAACGTTAATTTTGTTTATAATATTAAAAATAAAGAGGCTCATTATGTTTCTGCAGGTAGCGCAGAAATTGTATATGATAACCAAGCTATAGGAAATGTTATAGCAAAGGGAATTATTGCACAAATTTGTGATGAACTTCGACAAACATCAACTCTTAATGCGCTTGGCGAGGTAAATGCATGGACTACAAGTGAAGCCGTTGCGATTCAAGAGCATGAAGCGGATTTACTTATAGATAGTATTCTTGCAAAATATGCTCCTTTTGGTGTTATTATCGATAAGGATACAGATGAAAATACATTAAATGCGAATATTGCAGCGGGAACTACAGCAGACTATGTTATTAATGAGGCAAAGGATAATGCTATAAAAAAATTAGATAAAGTTAAGTCAGAATTAGATATTAAACTCCAAGAAATACTTAATACACAAAATGGTATAGGGTCAGCTAAATCATTTCTTAAAGTTTTATTAGAAAATATTGCTGTTTGTAAAGAAGAAATGCACAAAGAGGTAGATGCCCTTCAAAAGGCATTAGCGTATCCTATAGATTGGTCATCGGAAATTTCTGCTTTGCGAAAAGGCGTTTTTCGTGTTTTTGATAGGGATGCAGCAGACGCACTTCAACAAAGAATATCTGAACATATAGCTCAACAACGTGACCTTCTCCGTCATAAATGGGCTATTCAGTTTTTTACTGATTTTGAAAGATATGTCAATGAGCATTTAGAAAAAATAAGAGTATTTAAGACTAATATAAGAAGTGTTTCTAAAAGGCAAATATCAGATATCTGTGCTATTCAAAATTTAGCAAAATCTGTTTCGCACTTCCAAATCTATCTTCATTCGGATGATGTAAATAAATTTAATTTACCAGATGTTTCAGAAACTTCAACTCTTTTTAGAAGTAAAAATCCTATTTATACTCTTGTTGGTAAATCGGAAGATGAGCTTTGTGAATTGTTTTTTGATTTTGCTAAGGAACAACAATCTGTAAGAACTGCAGAAAATGTCACTATAGAAGACAAAATGAATCAAATGACAGATGCAGAACTTAGAGTTCTTTTTGCAAAAGCAAAAGAAATGTCTAGTCCTCTTTGGGTTACGAATACACATGGTTATCTTGATCATGCACAAGAGTTAACAACAGTATTTACTATCGGAGTGTTTGATCAATCAAAAGGTCTTATTCAGGCTAAATATAAAAATGAATTTACACTTGGGTCTATAGAACCAACATTTGCAACAACTCATGATACAGATAGAATTACTTTCTTCCAAAGTCAATGTTATAGTCCAGCATATGCAGTTAATAATATGCGAGGTTATTTGAGAGATGCAGAAGAAAAATTAACACATGAATCGTATCCTGTTAGTTATATTGATGAAAAATGGAATGCGAGAATGCTTGTTGAAGGTTTTGAGATTATGCCTAAACAAAAAAAAGATAGAGTGCTCCCAATGTGGGTAAATGCTATAGTTTATGGCTTTGTTAAGTATGATGAATTGCGTAAATCTTATTGTATAGAATCAGAGCAAGGAGATATTTTGGATGGTGGAATTCTTAATCTTGGCGAAAGACGTGATCTTGCGTTTGAGCAATTCCAGCTTAGAGATTTAGATAAGGAAGTAGAAAAATGTCTTGAAAATATGATTCTTGAACAAGGGCGCCCTACAGTAACAGCGGTAATTAAAGGTGTTAAGAATGATAGTAGAAATTATTTATCTAAGTATGCTCAACTTAGTCCTATCGAACTTGATCGTGTATTGGCTAAGGATCCTGCTTATCAAATGGTACGTGATATGCTAGAGAAAGAAGTTGTTTATTTGAAAGAGATAGAATGATATTTTTAATATGGCTTATTTTATTGTAATAGGTACAAATAATGACGTTAAGAATGTTGTAGATGAGATAAAAACTGCTCATCTACAACATAATGTCGTAACTTCAGGATGTATTCTTCGTGAAGGGCAAGATATGTATTATCATTGGGATGTTTTTAATGAGAAAGGTGATAAAACTAAAGATAGCGAAGAGTCGATTTCGCTTCATGATGCTTTGACCAATCAAATTTCTCAATTTAAAACATTACTTCCTGTCAATGCGGTTCCTAATGTTTTTATTGTATCTAAATGTTTTGATGAGAGTGAGTGTGAAATTTTGTTGAAGGTTTGTGAGGAGTTGTATCAGATAGGGGGTGCAATGATGAGTGGGTTGCTTGTTGATATAGTCCTTGTTGGATATGATATTAACCTATCTAGTGATGTCACTATTCGTCCTCATTGGCATATTCTTGAATCTTTGCGTGGACTTGGTGTTGTTGGTCGTTTCCATACAAATATATTGTATATTAATAATATGGACTATATGGGAGCAGCTACAAATGTAGATTCAAAGTTGCTTGGTAGATTCCTTTGCCTTTGGTCGAAGATGGTTTGTGCTGGCGGTGGTAATCCAAAATCTACAGTTGTTTCAACTGTATATTCAATAGGATTGTCTGAATATCAATATGATTTTCGAGATCTTAATGAATTTTTTAAACTTTCGGCAGAAGAAAAATTGCTTGATAGAACGTTAAACAATGAGCCATCTTCTGATACACAAGAACTTCTTGATTATAATTATTATAAAAAAATTGATTTGGAACTTCCATGGATTGATGGTTTGTTGAAAATAGAGGAGTTATGGAAATCGTATTGTTCAACTCCATGGAATCCGTCAATACCATTGTCTGATAATGTTTATTCTGTTTCTCGTCAAGAACAAGAACTAGCATCATATTTAAATTTATATCTAAAACTTTATATTAGTGAAGAAAAAAGAGAAATTGAGTATTTAAAAAAGGAAATTATTCAGAAAGAAACAGAAATAAATACGTTATCTAGTAATTTGCAATCCGAAGAAGATATTGAAACATCATCACCAGTGCAAAAACGTATATTACAATTAAATGCTGAGATAGAAGAATGTCAAAAGAAAATAAAAATTCATGAAAAGAATATTATCAATAATACATTTGTTGATGCAAATGAATTTCATGAAAAATTTGGTGTAAAACCAAGAGTGACAGAGGATGATGAAAGAATATATTCTTCAAATTATGAAAGTATAGGTAGTTTGATTAAATATGTCAAGTCGGATGCTGGAATTAAAGTGATGAGAGAGGCAATTGTTAGAGCAACAGTTGAAGATATTTTACCTCAATCATATCCTGCTGATGCAGTATTTAATTTAGGTAGATGTAGACAAGAAGTTGTACCTTCTGAGGAAATTATTTCTATTTCAGTTGCAGCTGAACCTATTCCAGAGGAACTTTCACAAAGACCGGGATGTATTGGTTGGTTTCTTGGAATATTCAATAAAAACAAAAAAACAAATATAGATACAGAGTTATCCGAATTATCATTAACGACAACAGAATTAGATTCTAGACCAGCTTCGATAAGTGATGATATAAGTAAATCACTTGATGATGCATTAAATAAAACGATAGTAGCCTTGAAGAAGGTAGATGATGTTCGTGCATGGTGGAATAAGCTTTGTGATATGATTGAAAAATATCAAATGCGCATGGCAGAGTGTAAACTTTTGATGGATGGAGAAAAGAATCTTAATGGTGTGTATTTGCAAGGTAAGGAGGGTTATCGTCCAAAATACCATAGAAAATCTATTTCTCTTATTGATATGGACAGAGTTAGAGATTTTCGTGACACAGATGCGTATTACAAGCAAAATGTCGATAAGTTTTTAAGTCGTTGGTTTGATAAGAATATTAAGTTAAGTCAAAGAATGACTATGTTGGAACTTATTAAACATCAGGTCCTTGACCCACTTGTGGGAAGATATCATACGCTTCGATGGGATGGGACAAATCCGTTTGTAAAAGAAGATATTACAGATGAAGAACTGCATGAATATATTGAGCATAATATTATTCAGTCAAAGCCTTTTGTTGAGTATGTTCGCATTCAAGAATCAAATTTTGCATCTAATTTAAATATTGAATTCTTCTCTAATAATGCAAATATTTCTGATAATCCGATTGAATTTAGAAAAAGATATAGTGTTAGTTCGGATTCAATAATACCAGTGTATTTAAATGATTTTGTAAATTCGTTATGCGTTGTTCAGGTTATGGATATTCCGAATCATGTAGATGCACTGAAGGATTTTAAACCTAAGCGAGAAATGACTTTGAGTAGAATGAGTTCTGATATTAGAATGGAGGTCCTTTCGATAGTAAGTAAAGCAAACACAATAGAGGGGAAGGCTAAGGCTATATATGATTGGATTTGTAATAATATCGCATATGATACAACAAAACAAATTTATGATGCAGAAACATGTTGGAATACAAGAAGAGGTGTGTGTCAAGCTTATAGCGAATTGTTTTGTTATATGGCAGAAGCGGTTGGTTTAACTGTTGATATTATTGTTGGTAGGACAAAGAATTCGAAAGGTGAAATCTCGACTGATAAGCATGCTTGGGTTTTTGTTTATACAGATGGATATGATGGTATCATTATTGATCCAACATGGGGTGCAGGAGGTATAGATGGGGTTAAATTTGTTAAAAAAGATGATAATTCGATGTGGTTTAATGTATCTCCATATTGGATGATTTTTAGTCATTTTCCAGACAATCCAAATTGGACCAAATTGGACATTGATGTTACTGAAGATCAATTTAAAAAATTACCATATGTAAATCCATCAAATGAAAAAGATGGTAAAGATTTCTTGTTTGAGAGTCTTTCTTAAATTTATATTTGTTAGTACATTATGAAAATTCCAGGATTATCTTTTTCATTGAAACGAGCTTTGGGCATTACTGCAGCAAAGCAAAAGTTTGCACGTCAAACAGGAATTCCTACTACGAAACAAGGTTTAGAACGTAAAGTAGGAAAAATGTTGCTTGATCTCATTTTTAAAAAGTGATGTTTAATTAATGTTCTTATTGAAAACTTGTGGAGTTATATATGGATAATAGAACAAATAGTTTATGGAATTGGTTTAAAGGTTCAAAGGTGGATAATACCAAAGAATCTAATCGATTTTCTGCTTCTATTGAGTTGGAGAAGCAGATAGGAGAACAGATATATAATGCTCTTCAAGGTAGTGTGGTAGAAGCAGTACTTCGACAAACTAAGGCGTTGAATAATGATGCCTATTGGAGAAGTACGATGGAGGGGCATAGCTTGAAAGTGGAGAAGGAGTTGCTTAGTGATTTTTATGAGTTATGTCATGATGTTAAAAAAAAATTGAATTTTGAAGAAAAAGTAGATTTTTATATAACTGGAGATTCTTCAGTAAATGCTTTTTCTGTTGCTGCGGAAAATGAAGATGAGCCTCATATAGTTAATATAAACTCAGCACTATTTGGATTGATGAGTAATGAAGAACTTTGTTTTGTTATAGGGCATGAATTGGGTCATCTTATAAATAAAGATACCGCTTTGGTTAGATTGATACATTTTGTTTTTCCACCTAATGCAGAAGTGCCAGTCACGCTTCAATACAAGATTCGTTTGCATGAACAATTAGCGGAGTTAGTAGCCGATAGGTATGGTTATTTGGCTACTGAAAATTTAGATGTTTGTGTAACTGCATTTTTTAAATTAGCTTCTGGTTTAGATTTGGGAAAAATGAATGTTAGTATTGAAGCTTTGCTTGCGGATAATAATCGAAGATTAGATTATTTTTTGAAAGATAAAGGTGTTAGTAGGACATCTCATCCGGTTAATCCTATTAGAGTTCAAGCTCTTAATTTATTTGCTACAGCAAAAGATAGAGTTGAATTGGATGAAGGTATGGAAAAATTAATACGAATATTATTAAAAGTAGGAGGAAATGAGTTAGATGAATATATAGCGAGATTTATTGCTTCAGCAGGATTAATTATTGCAAATTTTGACAATGAAGTATCCAAGGAAGAAGTAGAAAATATTATTCAGTCATTAGCAGGATTGAAAATATTTCCACGAAAATTTCTTGATGAAATAGCAGATGGTGATGTTGTTAATATTTTTCATAATTCAGTTGAAAAAATTATAGAGATTAATCCAGGGATGAGAGAAAATATGCTTAAATATATGATTCATATTGTTCTTTCAGATAAAGTTATTGCAAAAGAGGAGGTTGAATTTATATATAAATTTGGTAATAATATAGGATTTAGTGATATAGAGATAGCTACTATAATAGCAGGGGCAATTCAGCAGTGTTATGTTCCAAGTCTTGATGCAATTTGTTAAATGTTTTTTTAAGTTTCTTTAGTTGAAATATTTAATGCTTAAACATGCAAGAGAACATAAAATAGCCTTTGCTCGGATTATTACAGATTTAATAGAAGCTGATTTTGTAGTAGAGGCAAAAGAAATGCACTTCTTTGAAAAATTGATTTCAAAGGAGGGCATTTTTATTTCTGATGCGATGCTTGTTGAGGCAAAACGAATAGATTTTGCACGAGCTCTTTCTTTATTGAAAGATTTAGATGAAGAAAATAGAGTTTTGATTGTAGAGACATTGAAACGATTGTCTTTGTCGGATGGTGTATGTGTGCCATTAGAATCAGTTCTTATTTTTGCTGTAGAGCAAGTACTTAGATATAATGCACAAATATATTCAATACCTACAGTTGATGCGAGTTTTAAAGATCTTATGGTTGTATATATAGAAAATGAAGATAATACAACTATAGATGAACAAATAAAAAATAATATTACTTTTATTAAGAATGAATTTGCTATAGTTGGTTTTGATTTTGTTTATGTCCCTCAAATTGTAGAGAATTTTAAGATGTTGGATAGGGAATATTTAGAAAAGGTTGTTAAATATATGATTCCTTCGGCATCAAAAGAAAAGATTATTTCAATATGCGAAGAATTATGTACTTTGTCAACATCGCGTTTTTGTTGGAATTTATTGTATAAAAAATTGTCAATAAATTTGATTGATTCAAAACCTTCTTTATTATTTAAAATAAGTGAATCGGATATTATTAATCAATATGATGAGGATGATACAGAAAGAGTTAGAATTAGTAATTTTTTGAAAGTTGAGTTAAATGAGCATGTAGTTGAGCATGTACAGCAATTGATTAATGTTTATTTAAAAAAGGCTAACAGATCATGTTGTATTGAAAAAAGGAATAATTTATCAAAATTTTTATATTCAGGTTTTCATCGCTCATTGTTTGATTTAGTAGCATATGGAAAAAAACAAAAATTATGTTCTCTTGTTTGCGACATGACGAAAAAGAAGGTTTTGATTTATTTTGAATCTGAAGATGAAGAAAAAGAGCGTTTTTTTGTGAAATTAAATCCTCAAGAAACTACATTATTTTTAATGATAGTAAAAAAAACATTAAATGGTGAGGGGTTAGATTGGAGAGAAAATATATCAAGTAACTCTAAGAAACATATTTTAGAGGAATATAATGAGATATATCATCATATAGGAAAGGGAAATGTTGTTGTTGAATATAAGGATAGAACTCAGATGTATCACATAAAGCATAAATTGAGATCATTACAAAAAATATCTAATATTGATATGTTTATCCCAGAACATATTCGTAGTGGAGTAAAGTCGTACTATCGTATACCTGCAAATCAAAAATTTATACACATAATAGGTAATTTGTAAAAAAATACAACGTTGTTTTTTTATAGTTTATTGTTGATTTTGTGTTATTTTTGCATTGATAAATAGAAAAGTTTTATGTTATGAGTAAAAGGAATTCTTTTATAAATGATTGTTTGGTTTCGGACTCTTCTGTAGTACGAGAAGGTTTGAATAAAAATATTATATTGCCACCAGAGAAAGATCCTCTGTGGAAACAATATTTAGAGAAATTTAAAGACCCAATAATTATTGTATTATTGGTTGTCTTTGTTTTGTCTGTAGGTATTGCTATATATGAAATCCTTTGTATGAATAAAGGGTTGTCATTGTTGTTTGAACCAATCGGTGTATTGTTGGCTCTATTGTTAGCAACAGGTGTAGCTTTTATTTTTGAGTTAAAGGCAGGTAAGGAGTTTGATGTGTTGAATAAAGTAAAAGATTCAAGACCTGTGAAAGTGTTGCGTAAAAAGTCAGAAGGGGGTAAGCCATCTTTGTCTATGATAAAGAGGCAAGATGTGGTAGTAGGTGATATTGTTAAATTGGAAGGAGGGGATGAAGTGCCAGCTGATGGATTTTTATTAAATGCGGTTTCTTTGCTTGTGGATGAATCGAATTTTACGGGTGAGTTGTATGCACATAAGACAATAGACGAGGATAAGTTTGATAAAGATGCAACATATGCTTCTAATTTTTTATTGAGAGGTTCGACTGTGATTGAAGGCAATGCATATTATAAGGTTACGGCAGTTGGAATGGATACAGAAGAGGGTAAGGGGGTAATTAAAACAAGAGAAGGTAGTGATGTTGAAACTCCATTGAATAAGCAATTGTCAGAATTAGGGAAGTTAATTTCTTATGTGAGTTTTATTTTAGCAGTATTGATTATTGTAGGTCGGATGATTTATTTCTTTTCGCATGATGGTCATAGTATCGGAAATATTAATTTTCTTGAATTCGCAGAGTTTACTTTAAACTCAATTATGATTGCTGTTACATTGATTGTTGTAGCCGTTCCTGAGGGTTTGCCTATGAGTGTAACTGTTAGTCTTGCATTAAGTATGAGGCGAATGTTGAAGGAGAATAATTTGGTACGTAAACTTCATGCTTGTGAAACCATGGGTGCAACTACTATAATTTGTACAGATAAGACTGGAACATTAACTAAAAATCAGATGACAGTGATGGAGTATGATTTTTATGGAGGAGAAGAAGAGTTTGAATTAGCGCGTCAGAATATGGCAGTAAATTCTACTGCTGAGGTTTTTAGAGATAAGGAAGATAAGTTGACGGTTGTAGGTAATCCGACAGAAGGAGCTCTCTTGAAATGGATGCATAAGAATGGTCCAGATTATACGGCATATAGGGAGGAAGCGATTATTATTAAACAAATTCCTTTTTCGACAGAGAAAAAATATATGGAAACGACGGCTGTAATGCGAGATGGGGAGAGACCGATTCGTTTTATAAAAGGAGCTCCTGAGATTGTGTTAGGAATGTCGGATGTTATAACAGGGGATTGTACAGCGGAATATGTGAATTCGGTATTGCGTAGTTATCAAGAAAAGGCTATGCGCACATTAGGGTTTGCATATCAATATGCTGATGGTAGTGATACTGAAGTTGTGTTTTTGGGTGTAGTCGGTATAACTGACCCTGTTAGAGATGATGTTAAAGAGGCTATAGATATTTGTAGGAATAAGTCGGGGATTCGTGTTGTTATTGTTACAGGTGATAATCCTATAACAGCAAATGAAGTTGGACGTCAGATAGGTTTGTTTGGACCTCAAGAGCATATTCATACATTAACAGGTCCTGAATTTGCGGAGATGACTGATGATGAGGCGCGCAAAATGTTGACAGATGCAAATTTTAAAATAATTTCTCGTGCACGTCCAAGTGATAAGGCGAGATTAGTTACATTATTGCAAGCAAATGGAGAGGTTGTAGCTGTAACCGGAGATGGAACTAATGATGCTCCTGCATTGAGTAAGGCACAAGTGGGATTGTCGATGGGAGATGGAACTTCAAGGGCGAAAGAGGCCAGTGATATTACAATCATAGACAATTCTTTTTCAAGTATAAATAAAGCTGTAATGTGGGGACGTTCTTTGTATTTGAATATTCGTAGATTTATAGTTTTTCAAATGACAATCAATGTTTGTGCTTGTATGATTGTGCTTTTCGGTTCTTTTGTAGGATTAGATTCACCATTGACGGTAACTCAAATGTTATGGGTTAATTTAATCATGGATACTTTTGCTGCAATGGCATTATCGTCGTTGCCTGCAGATAAGAAGGTTTTGAATGATCGTCCTAGAGATCCAAATAGTCATATAATTAGTCGTAAAATGCTTTCACGTATAGTTGGATTCGGTGGCGTATTTTTTGTTTTGTTAGTGTGTTTGTGGCAGTTGTTGTGGCATAAAAATATTTCGTCTGTTTCTGATTTGTTGAATTGGGATTCTTTTGCATTGATGATTAATGGTGTCGCTGATATGTCAAAAATTAAATTACATCTTGGTTCATATGAACTTGGAGTATTCTTTTCTATATTTGTTATGTTGCAATTCTGGAATTTATTTAATGCAAAATATTTTTCAACCGATAGAAGTTTGATACAAGATATAAAAGATTTATTTGTTAATCCACAAATGGCAAAAGATTCTTTTAGCAGAAGTTTCATTGGAATTGTTTTAGTGATTCTTTTTGGTCAAATTTTTATAGTTTCTTTAGCTGGTCCATTTTTTAACGTGTCTGCTTTGTCTTTTGTTGATTGGATTTTAATAATTTTAATTACTTCGCCAGTTTTGTTAGTTGCAGATGTTTTTAGATTTGTTAGAAATAAATATTTTAATAATTAAAATAACTATTGTATGAAAACAGAAATTAATGGAGATTTTAGAGGTTATCTCTTTAGATTTAAATTAGCATCAAAAAAATGCTTTCTTTTGCCGTTAAAAACAGCTTTAATCGTATTGTTAATAGAACTTCTTTTGGTGGGAGTGGTTTCTCTTTTTGAGGTTTCGTTCGGAACTATATTATTGCTTTTTGTAGATATAATGTTTTTTGTATCGTATTACATAAAAGTCTTATATAAAGATTTTTGGAATGTAGTTTTGGAGGAGTCAAAAGGTTTATTTGCAGATTTATTTATGTGGGTATATTATATCTTGGTATGTTTAATTTCTTTATCTCCTGCGTTAATATTTTTTGGGATGTGTTAGTCTTTTGAAATGAAAAAAATAGAATCAAAACTTAAGCGTATTTTAATAATGATTGTAATTGGGGTGGTGCTTGCTCTTATTCAGTTGGCTATTGGGATGCGTCCGAGTGGTACATTGATTGGGGGAGTGTTGTTTTTTGTGTGGATATGGTTAGGTGGTAAGTGGAATTAATGGTTGTTTATATATATATATATGAATAATATTTTGGAATGTAATACGTTAATAAATAGAATATTTTAATTTACAGATACTATAATATGGAAAATATTTTTGGAATATTGGTAGGCATTGGTTTGCTATTATTGTGTTTACATGTAAGAAAATGGAGATCTGAATCTCATCAGCAACATTGTCCAAAGTGTGGAACTTTAACTAATGCGAATGGTGCATCAAGTGGATTAAGGGAAGGTCCAAGAGAATTACATAATTATCGTTGTAAAAATTGTGGTCATAAGTGGCTCAATTAACATAAATAATGTATAGGTAAAGATATATTTAAATTTTACATCAAAATAATTTACATTATGCTTACATTTGCAATTATTTTTTACATTTTTATGTGCTTTATTAGCAATTGGGATTTAGTTTGGCCTTTAACTATGATTTCAAAAGGTGGGTTAGGCGATTGGGCTATTGTGGTTGTTTGGGTAGTGTGTCTAATTATTGGATTGACCTAAATTCAGTAGCTAATTTAAATAAGAATCCTATCATCCTTTTGATAGGATTTCTTGTAACACAATATTTTGTGATACAATACGTTAATAAATAAAAAACTTTAAGATGTTGACATTATGGGTAAAATAGATTTATTTTCTAAAGTCTTATTTGGAATACTTTTATTTGGAATATTGGGTTTGGTTACTTTAATATGGGTGGAAACGAGAGATAAAGAATTTCCTAAAGATTCTTTTTCTATTGTTAGATTAGAAGAACCTAATTTTGATGGTTTCTATAAAAAGGCTAAAGTTAAAAATAGGGTAAATCTTGAACTATTATCGAAATCACCAAATGGAATTACTGATAATGAAATATGGTTGAATAAATATAATGAAGGGATGACTAAAAGGATAAGATACACTTTTACTTTTGGGGATCCTCAAGCAACAAAAAAAATTAGAGATATTGTTCCTTTAAAATGTGATGGTTTATATCGCAGAACTATTGAGATGCTGGATGGGTATAATGTTATATATTATGGCCCTAAGTGTACATTGGATGAATCTGATAATTTTGGAGTTGATCCAACTTTGATTGTGGTAACAGATCCAGCAGTGGAAAGTGTTATGTATGCTTTTGATTTTTCTAAATTTTCAGTGTCGCAATATGCAAAAGAGGAAGAGCTTGATTTTGTTTCTATTTGGGTAAGTGATGTGGAAATAGAAGATAATGTATTGTATGCTTGTGTGTGTCATTCTACTTATTCTGCATCATCGGGAGGGTATAATGCTTATTTAGTTGCAATAGATTTAAAAACATCAACTATTAAATGGATGACTAAGCCTTTGACTTGTAATGCTTATTTCCGTATTTATAAAGATGTGATATTTACAGGTTATGGTTTTACGAATGAGGATGATTATATTTATGTGTTAGACAAAGAAACAGGTGATAGAATATATTCAAGAAAATTAAATAAAGCTCCTAGTTATTTTTCTATAATTGAAGATACGTTGTATGTTAGAACGTATAGTTTAGATTATTCTTTTAGAATACTAGAATTATAGGTAGTTATAATTTGTTATTTGATTGAAACTGGCTAAAGAACATTAGTTGCAAGAATTTTATGAGGAAAATTCTTATTAGTGTTATAATAATTGTTATCATGCTTATTGCAAATGGATGTTATTGGCTTTGTTCCGATATTCAAACTAAATGTGTAGAAAAAATAGCAGATAAGAAAGAACTATCTTTATATGAAAAGGGTAGTATTCTGACTTTGCATTTAGGTATTTGTACTGTTGGTTCGTTTTATTGTAGCGAAGCTGCATATGCAAATTTTCAAATGCTCATAACAGATGAAGATACTGTTTATATGCATTCTGATAAGTGGATTACACCTAAAATAAAAAAGAGTTTTGAAAATAATCAATTGGGTAAAATGGCTTGGAATGGAGATAATGATTATGCTTTTAGTTCTCCGGAAAAAGATGGGGCGATATTATTAAACTGGTGTATGTTGAGCGAACAAGAAGTAAATGGAAAGCAATGCTATGTGGCTGAATGTGATTATACTTGGAAGATTCCTAGCAGAACTACTTTTAAAATAACTGATAAGTTTTCAATCGTCTTGTACGAACAATTGTTTTATGAACTTGAAAAAATAGGTATGTTACATCCTTTTAAGTTGATATGTTATTATGAAAAAGATATATAATATTTTGAAATGGACACTTTGGGTTGGTGTTGTAATTTTTATAGTGGGTCTTTTAATCCCTCAAAATTTGCAGATGCCTGTGGATGGGGCAGGTAGTGGGGATTATAATCATAAGACGTTTTGGTATCCATGGGGTGGTCGTGCAAGAGTGCATAAAGGTGTGGATATTTTTGCAAAACGTGGTACTAATATTCATTCGGCTACATGGGGTGTGGTGGTATCGACAGGGTATTTAAGTAGTGGTGGAAATTATGTTACAGTGCTCGGTCCTAAGTGGAGAGTTTATTATTATGCTCATTTGAATGAAATAAAGGTAAAAGAAGGGGATTTTGTTTCGCATAATACATTAATTGGTACTGTTGGAAATACTGGTAGTGCGGCAAAGACTCCTTCTCATCTGCATTTCACGATATTTACTTTTGTGCCTTATCCGTGGCGAATTGATACCTCTACCGATGGTTGGAAGAAAATGTTTTATTTGAATCCTATTGATTATTTGAAATAAATGAGACAGAATAGCTAAGATTATGAAAAAAATTAGAGTTCTATTGGTGTTAAATGTTTTGCTAGTAATAACATCTTTTTGTTATGCAAAAAAACGCACATCTTATTTTGAGATTTGTGATAGTTGTTATTGTGTTAATGTTGATTTTCAATATGAAGTTAGTAGAAAGAAGACGCATGATAAATATACTAATCGCATATCTATGATTAATGTGATTGAATATACTATTATGGAAGAATTGGAAAAGGTTGATTCAATTGAATCTTGGACGTCTGATGAATTTAATGACTTTATGCATTTAATTAATGGAAAGATACAAGAAACATCAAAAGATTTTTATCCAAGCCCTAACTTTAGATTGATTTTTGGTAATTATAAATCAACTAAATATTGTTTAGATGATACTTCTGGAAAATAATGTACTTCTTCTATTAACAAATTATTGGTTATGAAACGATTTTGGTTGTCTATTGGGATATTTTTTAGTACACTGCTTTGTCCATTTGCTTTGCCAGTGTTTTTATATTTTTGCTATAAAAATAAATTTACTATATGGCAAAGTCTTATGCC
>JAZLDO010000118.1:0-18842 GCA_045614825.1 Candidatus Aphodosoma sp.
ATGAAATAGTACGTTCATAATATGGTGCCATTTCAAATGGAACTTTGAAATTCAAGTTACCTGTTTCTTCATCAAGCTCTGTAGCAAAGCCCATTGCTGTGTTATCAAAGAATGCAAAATCAAGATTCATATATGACAAATGTGTTGCACCTAACTCATTCCTATCCCAACTAAAACCATCACCACCAACAACAAGACCTGCAAATGACATGTAAGGTTGTTCTGGATCGGTAACAAAATAATACAAATATGAATCTTGTTCGCCCAACCAATAACCATATTCAGCTTCAAATTGATCAAGTTCTTCTTGAGTAGAAGGCCACTCTCCTTGTGAAATAATATAATTTTCATAATATTTACAATATGATTCTGGTTTGAAATGAGTATAAGTAGCATAACCACTTCTCATATATTTACGACCTTCATATTCTTTTTTGTAATCAGATTCATCATCAGAAAACTCATAGTCACCAATACAATAATAGTATTTACCATCATAAATAGACGCTGTAGTTACAACCATAATATAGTCATCTTCACCAGCTAAACCTTGATAGTCAGTATAAATACCTTTACTAAATACATAGAGATAACATTCACGAACAACATCGTCAACACCATCTTCGTTAACGTCTGTTACCCATGTAGTATCACCATTTTCTTCAAGGATGTAGCCTTTAAATGGATATTCACAAACATTACCATATTCATCCACTACAACATTCCACAATGCAGCATCATAAAAATTCACTGCATCCCAAGGCTTTACTTCTTCTCCTTTTTCGCAATCAACAAAAGCAAAGTCAGCCTTTGCAACTCCTTCTTGATAAAGTTCCAAACAACAATTTTCAGTAATTCCTTCAATATCTACGGTTTGATTAGCATCACCATTCCAGCCTTCACCATTTTTGAAGATAATATTCATTTCTGGACAATATTCAGTAACTACATACCAATCGCCCTCTTTTATTGGATAAACCTCATGTCCTACACCACCAGTAGGCCATACCCATGCTGTAATTGTATTTGTCCAAGCTGCAGGAACTTTAGCTTTTACAGTAATATCTTTTGTTTCAACTGGTTCAGAAGTACCTTTTTCGATTAAAGTTACAGTAACTGTACCGATAGCCAATTTTTCAGAAACGAAAGTAAATTTAACAGAGTCGCCAGCAGCAACATCACCTTCAAGAGTAAGAGTTTCTGTTGGATACCAGTTTTCACCAGTACCATTAACATCCATAGCAATGTTTACACCATTACCACCGAAACGACCAAGGTATTCAAATTTACCTTCAGCAACTTTTGTCATTTCTTGGTAAGTCCAATCGCCACCATTCCAAGGATGTTTGATAGCCGCAGTTTCAGCAACTTTAGCCTCGATAACTGGAGTTCTAGCCCAAGATTTAATTTCAATAAACACAACACCATTGTCTGCCAATGTAACAAGTTTTGGTTGACCTTGGTTTTCAAGTTCGAGAGTACCTACACCTTGCAAAATAACCACATTGTCGTCTTCCAAATCATTTTCTGGGTCCATGTTTTTACCCCATTGGTATGACCAACCTGGAGCAACTGCAGGGTCAGAAGGAATAGCAAGAACTTTAATTTGCATATCAACATCATAATCGAAAGTATAAGATACCCAACGTTTGCTTTCTGCACCTTGTACTGGAACAAATTTCATGTCTGTATTTTTTTCGCCCCAACCGTTAACTGTACCAACAGCATAACATCCTTCTGGAGTGTCTTCTGGCACATAAAGAACTACAGTTGTTTTACCCAATCCAGGAGCATCAACTTTAGGCAAAAACGAATCTGGGTCATCAGGGTTATCAGGATCATCCGGGTTATCCGGGTTATCTGGATCATCTGGGTTATCAGGATTATCCGGGTCATCCGGGTCATCCGGTGAATCAGGAAGATCTAACTCATAAAGCGTAATACTATCCACTTTATTTATACTTGTTTGGAATATAATTTCGCCATTGCGCCAAACAACAAACTGTGCAGCCAAAAAGCCACAAATCAATAATATAAGGAGTGTAAATAATGACTTTTTCATAACCTATTATTTTTTAATAAATTTAACCACATTAGTATTTGATTGAAGAAGATATGAACCTACAGCAATATCATCAACATTAATTTGCAATGTCTCTTCCTCTACAATTTGAGTTTTAACGAGTGTACCATCCATTGTATAGATACGTACTACATCTCCCTTCTCCAATCCTTGAACAAAAAGAGCATCCATTGTTGGATTAGGATAAACAATCATAGTAATATCTTCGACATTATCCACTGCTGTTTCACCCTCAACAAAAGATATTTTACGCACATTATCAATTTTCTTACTTGCTATCTCTTCTCCCGAACGATCGAGAAAATAGATATACTTCGAAGTAAATTCAATTGTACTAATCTGTTTTAACTCCAACTCTTGTTGTTCTGCTGAAAAATACTCAATAATGATATATTCTTTTGCACACAACATCATCGCAGCAAAACAGATAAAAATCAATAAAGTAAATAATTTTTTCATACGCATTAAACATTAAAATTAAAACAAAAGGGAGACCAGAAAACCTCCAGCCTCCCTTACAAATAATATTTATCTTACAGATAACTAAATCTTAATCAGATTAAAAATAGAAATTAACCGAAAGATTAGCACCTACGTTTTGTGTACCAAAATCGAAAGCAAAGCTTGAAGGTTTAAAGAGTTCTGTCCAAGTTTCTACTTTCTCAGAAAGTGTGTTATAACCTTCAAGAGTAGCATATTGAAGATTACCCCAAGAAGCAATAGCCGAAACATTAACTTCTGCTCCAACAGAAACTTTTTTAGCTACAAACCACTCGAAACCTACAAAAGCAACTACACCTGCATGGTGATTAAAATCAAGACCATTGTTAGATACTTTTGTGAAACGAGCACTTGAGAATCCTGGTAGATAAGCCGAATAATCTTCATAAGTGGTAGGATTTTGGTTAAGTTCAGTCATAGCATTACCATAGTACAAATTCATCGAATATGAACTAAGAGCGTATGTGAGACCTCCACCTACATAACCTTGAATACGACGAGAGCCGAAACGATATTCTGCCGCTGCAGTAATGCTTACACCACTATTTTTTGTAATATAACTATCTGTTACTTTTGCTTGAGAAAGTGGATTAACAAAAACTGCTGCATCATCTTGAACAAAATAGTTATCACGATTATAAAGATAGCTCCAACCTACATTCAAACGCAAAGCAAAATTATCAGTTACCATATATTTACCTGCAATTGAAATAAGATCGCTATTATAAGAATCACCACCGATACGTCCATCAACAGTCTCATCGGCAAAAACATTAAGAAACGGAGCCAAATTAAGAGATATAGCCATATCTCCTGCTTCTGGCAAATATTCGCTATAATCCTTTTGTTGTGCTGCAGTTTGCTCTTGTTGAGCAAAAACATTCATTGCAAACACACACAAAAGAGCGATTGCTAATATTCTGAAGTTTTTCATAATTCAAAAAAATTTAATTAATTGATTACCAATAGAAGTTATTACCTTGCCAATCATAATTGATATATTTACCCCAAGTATGATACATACGATCACCATCTTCATCAAAGTCAACATCATTACCAATGCCTTTAATTCCATCAAAAGCATCTTCTGTTGGTTTTACATCCATTACAAGTTCGCCAAGATCTGCTGATTTAAACAATTTAGCCTCGCCATCAAGATAACGACCTCTTGATGCTTCGTTATAAGGATAATAAACAACATTTACAGACGCATTACGCCATCTATCTTCTTCAAGATCCCAATAATGGTGACTATAAGTACCCAAATAAGTTGAAGCTTCAAACACAACTAAAATATCCTCATAATCTACATCTGATGGAACTTTAATTTTTGTAGTAAATTCACCCTCACTATTAGTTTTAATACCTTCAGTATATGCCATAGTATAATACTTGTTATTAAATTCAATTTGAACCAAAACAGTCAATTCACAAGCATCCAAAGGAACTGAATAGTTAATATCCCAGAAGTATCTATCTTCTGCAGTCAAATCTTCATCGTCTGATTTTTCCCAACCTCTATTAAGAACAACACTACCTTTAACAGTAATTTCGTCTGTCAATTCGAGTTCTGCTTCTGGATTACAATATACAACAATATCTTGAACATTGATACCTTTATCATTCAAATAGAACTCATAATCACCCAAGAATTGTTCATAATCTTTCAATTCTGCATAATTATACAATTGATTTTCTAATGTTTTTACTTCAAAATCAGAAGCTACATAGTTATAATCAGCATAGAAAGGAAGAACTTCCAAAGTCAAAGTAGCTGAATTTGTTTTAGTTACAGGAATTTCGAAGCAATATTTACCATCTGCATCAATTGTGTCAGTGTAAACATTTGCACCTACAGAACCATCAACATAACTATCCATAGCTACACGAGCAACAACAATTTGTCCAACTGCAAGTTGTTCGTTGTTATAAGTAATAACACCTGCTTCTTCTTTTACACCTTCGTAATAAGTCACTTTACCTTGAATCTTAGCCATTCCTTCGACTGATTCCATTGTCAATTCACTTTGTTCTGGTTTTTCGCACGATGCAAACAAACCCGCAAAAGCAAAAACTGCTAATGCTCTAAAAAACATCTTTTTCATAAATTTAAATTTTAAAGTTAATAAATTAGTTATTTAATTAAATTCTTACAATTTTCAAAATTCGACTTCACCACAACATTTACATCTTCTATCGTCTTATACTGAGCACGTTTGCCACAATTCCACAATTCAACAAGTGGATTTTTATCAATAATGTGCGACAACATCTCATCAAGAGTTGGTGCTTGTGGAAAATTAGCATATTGTTCGATAGTATAATCAAGAAAAACTACATTTTTTGTTATACCATAACAATCAAGCAGATAGCCATTTTCGAGTTGAATAGGTCTAACATATTCATTACCACGACGAAGGTCGGCAGGTGCAGGATAACGCACAATACGAGTGCGCTCCGCATCCATTATAACGGCAATGTTATTAGTATAGTCATTCGTTGTTTTATAAACTACTACATCAGGTGTTGCAAACACCAAATCTACATTTTTCACTGGTTGTTTTTTATTGGAACAACAAGCCACTAACAATAATATAACTGAAAATAGAACTACCTTTTTCATAAATTACTTAACTATTACTTTTTGAACTTCCTTACCTAAACGCACCAAATACGCTCCACTTGGAAGTTGTATTGAATTTTCGTTTCCAGAATAAATAAGTTTACCTACTTCATCAAAGACAAGATAATCGCCTTCGGCTCCAACTACATAGAGATTGCCTGAATTTGAATAAACATGCGCAGATGTAATATAAGCATTTTCAATAGCTGTCTCTTTCATTCGGAATATTGCAACATACTTAAGTTCACTCTCTTCAGCAATAGAGATTGTACGTGGATTATCGGTCTCGCCATCGCTCCACTCTACAAATTCAAATGCATCATCATTAGGTTGAGCCTCTAAAGAGAGCGTAATTGCACGGAATTCAGCCTCATAAGTTGCCTCTCCTTCAACTGTAACTACACGTGGATTTTCTTTATTCTTATCACTCCAACGATAGAATTTATAACCATAATCAGGGATAGCTGCTATAGTTGCTTCAGAGCCATATTCGTATCTACCTGCACCAACAACCTCACCGTCGCCATTAGATGTGACGAATATATCATATTTACCATCATGTTCTTCTACAGAGATAAGAACTACACTATTATCTGTTGGATCAATATTATAATACCATCCTTCAACTTCTTGATAAGCAATAACAGAATAAGTACCAGCAGCATAATTCCTTGGAATATCTATAGTAAAATTAAGTTCTTTAGTAGAATTTGCCGACAAATAAACATTCTGCATATCATCTCCCAACTCAGGATGCCAAAAATCACTATCACCATTTGTCATTGTTAGACCCACATTCACATACCCATCATAACCAATATTTTTAAGAGTGAAAGAAGCTGCAATAGTTTCACCTGGATAGAATGATGTCTTGTTAAGTTCAATTGGAACAACCATTTCAAGTTCGGGTTGTCTAATTCCTTCTTCTACTGTAATATGTTTTGCATTAAATTCAATTGGAATAAAGAAATTATAATCTCCTTCCACATCATCTTCATAATATGCAAAAATTCTATATTCCCCATATTCAAAATCAGAAGGAACAACAACAGTCGAAGTTATTTCTCTATCCGAATATGCTGGAAAATAAACTTGAGTTGTATTAGCTAAATTAGTATAAGATGAATTTTCATAAAGATCGGCAATAGCAATACCTAAGTTTAAGTAACGACTATCTCCATTATTACGAATTGTATATGTCGCTTCAATTGTCTCGCCTCGATCAAAAGTAGTCTTATTAAGCTGCATATCACCCACTAATTCAAATTGATAAGAGTAAGACTCCTCTTTTTTCACCGAGAAAGCTATAGCATTATAATAATCGGGCTCAATATGCCCAAAACTATTATTATCACTCCACCAAATTCTCACATAATAATCTCCTTCAGGAATCAAATTTTCAGTCAATATTCCACTTAAAACAATATCATTATAACCCGAAGTCACATAATAGTTATCATAACTTGCAATACAACCCAACCACTCATTAGAATAATTATATGCATCTATAGACAAATAGCCATAACCTCCTTCACCAGAATTATAAACATAAGCAGTATATTCAAGTTCTTCACCAAAGGTAAAATCTGTCTTATTCAAAGACGAATAATTATACAATTCTAATTGAGGACCAGATGTCGAAGAACCACTACCTTGACCTATTGTGATAGGGAACATATACTCGTCATCAGAATTACGCATTTCTTCTACATCTCCATTTTTCATATCCGCCCAAGCAGAAAGATAGTAATCACCCTCTGCAAATGTTTCTGTTCCAAAATCTATTTGGATAGTCTGAGTCTCTCCTGATAAAATAGTAATTTGTTTATAATACGATGTCTTATATGAAGTTAAATTATAATCACTTATACACAAAAATATTTGACCATAATAATCAAAATCATTAGTATTCGTAATATTCAATTCAAAAACAGGAGAACTATTAGATGTTAAATCTCCAACAACATCCCAACTATTGATCTGTAATTGCGGAATATCCTTAAGATAATAAGTCCAATAACCATTATAATAAACCCAGCGCGACAACATACCATTTTCGCCAGGAATAGGTTTCCATTCCGAAGAACCAGATTCGCGATAAATAGGTTGTACCTCATAATAATCCACAGCCCAACCTGATACATCTTGCGAAACCTCAGAATTACCATAACCAGGATCACATTCTACATCCGAATAGTGTATATATTTATAAACAAGCTCATTATTATAAAAAATACCCGTAGCAATATCACCGACAAACGTTCCTCCTCCCATATTAAACACTTCATAAGTAAACATATTATCAACAACATTTGCTCCATTTGTCAACATCAAATTATGAGCAAGAGGTGTTTGTGTCTCTGTTCCATCTCCTTTATCAGGTTTAATACCTGTAACAATGCTATGACTACGATTATATGCAGATTGTTCATTATCTTCATAATCTAAATAACGTAAATCATAATATCCATTATAATAACCACCCCAACCCCAATTTATATGAAAATAATCATTGCTATCATAACCATCACAATTAAAAGCATGACCTCCCACTTCACTTTGCCCACAATAGATAATAGGTCTATCTTCATTCAACTCTTCTTTAATAAGATTCTTCCAATCATTGAAATTATACGTTGCACGATAATGCACCTGCATGCCTTTATCGTAACTAAAATACTCAGTCATTGCCTTAGGTACATAAATATCAGATGTACCACTTCCATCAATACCATAATCCATATTTACCGAAACTCCACAATGAAACAATAATTTAGAAACAGCATTTTTTTGAGTGGAATTATAATTCTCATAATCATAATTATGCAGAATATTCTTCCAATCATAAGTAGTATTAAAATCTGCAGAAACGTTTAAATACTCTGTTTCAGTAGTATAAGAATATGAACCTTGACCTTGTTTTGGCCATTGGTAATAAGTCATAATTTGCCCCATAGAAATTGCTACACAACCAACAATAGTGCGTTCGCCATAAACTATTGGACATTGACTATTGTAAGGATCTTGTTGATGAAAAGCTATATCTCCCAAAAGAGGAGTAATATAAGAAGCATAACTGCGACTTTGAGCTCTCGTCATAGAGACATCTTCACGTTTAACATCACCATTAGCAGCTTTTTCAATATAACGATTACAAGACTCCAACCAATGACGAAATCCAGCTGGCATATTTTCCTCTTCAAAAGCACCTGCATCGGAATAACCCAAAATAGGAGATACGCAATCGTCGCCAGCTACAACAACAAATCCATTATCTCCTTGATTAAACACAAACAAATTAGAATTGCCTCCTTGCGCTTTTACCTCGTATGCTAAAGTAAGAGATGATTGCGACAAAACCCTTTTCATCTTTTCAGGTTTAGAACCTGACGGATTTGAACTTAAAAACTGATACGCTATATTTTTTGCTTCATCCACGTTTACCGGCTTAGCCCAAAGAGCTATTGTTGACAATAGAAATACGGCAACAAAAAACATTGATTTAGTAATAATGTGTTTCATGGCTATTTTTTTTTTAGATTTTATAATTTCCAACAAAGAAGTATCGCAACACGACAATGCAAAGGTAAACCTTTTTTTTGATAAATCAAAATTTTTTAACAAAAATATGCAATATTAAATGGGGGGGGTAAAACATTGAATCACAACACATTAACATCTGTCAACCCTAACACCCTAATACATTTAAAAAAAAGACTGTGTCAAAATTTACATTTCGACACAGTCTTTTTCTACCACCCAAACGGATGTTTTGCCAATGGTAATGCTGCTAACGGATGATAATCACCTTTAAGACCTATAGGTTCAGCATTTCGAATATCATATACAGTATTTATTGCCATGCGCGCATCCTCGATACCAAAACCACCTCCTGCAAGTATATCGCGATAACTCTCTGTATGCAATTCAGTGAATCCTTCGCTAAACTCAAACTCCTCGCCATCGATGTTTATAAGTCGGAAGGTGCGTTTCTCACCTTGCACTGCATTCTCTGGCAAATTGTCGGCATTGATACTGAGGAAATAACGCACTCGCGCACGCTCCAATTCAAGATAACCTGCCACACGGTCGTGCGACGACACATGCACCACATTGCGTGTTACCTTACCAAACACCCATTGCAACATATCATAGAAATGCACTCCAATATTAGTTGCCACACCACCACTCTTGCGCTCATCGCCTTTCCAACTCGTATAATACCAATTGCCACGACTTGTAATATATGTCAAATCCACATCATATATTTTATCTTTCGGACCCGCCTCAATCTTCGCCTTCAAATCGCGAATAGATTGGTGCAAACGTAGCTGAAGAATAGTATATATCTTTTTACCAGTCTCTCTCTCCACCTCTTGCAGAGCATCTACATTCCATGGATTCAACACAAGAGGCTTTTCGCAAATCACATCAGCACCAAGGCGCAAGCCATAACGCATGTGTGCATCATGAAGATAATTCGGCGTACAAATACTCACAAAATCAATCGCATTACCAGTGCGATACAACTTAGTACAATGGCGGTCAAATAATTCCTGCTCTGTAAAGAAAGCCGCATCAGGGAAATATGAGTCCATAATTCCCACGCTATCAAACTTATCATACGCCGCAACCAATCTGTTACCTGTATCCTTAATAGCTCTCAAATGTCGTGGTGCAATATATCCCGCCGCACCAATCAATGCAAAATTTTTCATAATATTTTTTTTAAGACAGAAGAACAGAAGAACATAATAATTATTACCCTTATCTTTTTTTAAAACAGAAGAGTTTAAATTTATGTTATTTTGCTATTTTGCCTTCTTATTTATTTTTATCTTTTTGTAGGTGTATATAAACGGTATTTTCGCTTTGCTACAAATTGTTCTTCTCCAAAATTAATAAGCAAACCAACATCTTTATGCGCTGCCGTCAAATAATTTACCAACTGCAAATTATGCACAGACAACAATTGGTTAACAGCTTTAACCTCTACAATAACTTTATCTTCTACCAATAAATCCAATTTAAATTCTCCTATAACATGCCCCTTATAATCCACTTCAATTGGAACTTGCGATTGAACAGCCAATCCTCTTTCTGTCAATTCTATTATTAAAGCTTTTTCATAGATTGATTCTAAAAAGCCTGGCACTAATCTTTTCTTAACTTGAAATGCAGCATCAACAATTTCCGTAACCAACTCTTCAATATCCATAATCCTAATATTTTATGTTATTATGTTATTATGTCTTTTCAAAAAAAAGTTATTCTGTCTTCTATAAACATCCCACGATATACTTCAACTGTTCTTCATCCAATTCGGTATGCATAGGCAAGCTCAACACCTCTTTTGCCAACTGCTCGGCTACGGGGAAATCACCCTCTTTGTAGCGAGCATCCTGATACGCCTTCTGCTGATGCAATGGTATCGGATAATACACCATCGCAGGCACTCCCTTCGCAGCCAACTTCTCACGCACCTCATCCCTATCCACGCCCACACATCGCAACGTGTACTGATGGAACGCATGCGTAGTTCCACGCCCTACCACTGGCACCAAAAATCTCTCATCGTCCTTCAACGCCTCGTTATAATATGCTGCTGCTCGCTGACGCGCCACAATATACTCATCCAAATGTGGCAACTTAGCCAACAACACCGCCGCCTGTATCGAGTCCAACCTACTATTCACCCCCACCACGTCATGATGATACCTCACCTCCATGCCATGGTTCGCTATCACGCGTATCCGTTGTGCCAACTCATCATCATCGGTAAACAACGCACCACCATCGCCATAGCAGCCAAGATTCTTCGAAGGGAAAAACGACGTGCACCCAATATTGCCCATCGTACCACTTGCCGCAACTCGTCCGTCAGCAAACGTATATCTCGACCCCATCGACTGACACGCATCCTCCACAACAAACAAGTTATGCTTCTTCGCCACAGCCAATATACCCTCCATATCGGCATTTTGTCCGAACAAATGCACAGGCACAATCGCCTTTGTTTTAGGCGTAATAGCTCGCTCAATAGCCTCAGGTGTAACACACATTGTATCATAATCAACATCCACCACTACAGGCGTGAGTCCCAACAAAGCCACCACCTCTGCCGTAGCAATAAAAGTGAATGTCGGAGTAATCACCTCGTCACCAGGCTTCAAACCAAGTGCCATCAACGCAATCTGCAATGCGTCGGTACCATTACCCACGGCAACCACATGTTTCACACCTAGATACTCAGCCAACTGCCGTTCAAACTCCTTCACCTTACCACCTTTCACAAATTGAGTAGTATCAATAACCTCTTGAATCCCAGCATCCACCGCCGATTTTATCTTTTCATACTGACCACGTAGGTCAACCATTTCAATTTTTTTCATGATTATATAATGTCAACAAACAACCTTCTATATTTATTTTTTTTAGACAGAAAGACAAAAAGAAATATTTTATAGTTATCGCAAAATGGTCTTGCTGCTCCTTAAGATCGCATCTCGACACTAAAGACATGTCTTTTAGGTCGATATTTTGTGAAACAAAATAAGACCTCTATGTCATAATATAAAAATTATATACTTTTTGTCTTTATGTCTTAAAATTATCTACCAAAAACTATCTTCCAAAAATACCACCAATCTGTCCTCCACACCCCATCTCTATCGCACGCCTCCAAATACTTCATCTCCGACTCCTGTATCTCCTCCAATGTCGAAGGCCTGTCAACATAAAACGGTGGCAACAACCCAGGTTTATACTTCACTCTCGCTCGCTGCACCTCCTCGCGATACAACGAATAGTAATGCTCCGACAGCGGTCGCACACCCACCAATTTCATCTCGCCACGCACCAAATTCCACAGGTTAGGCAACTCATCAATCCACAATCTTCTCAACCACCGTCCCACGCGTGTAATCCGAAAATCATTCGCTATCTTCCCCTTCTCGTCTAGATTATACTGCTCATACATCCACCCCTGCAAATATTCGGCATACGGATACATCGTACGCAATTTATAAATATTAAATCTTCGCCCATCCTTACCCACACGGCGCAACTTCACAATCCAGCCGTATTCACATTCAGGACACTCCTCCGCCGTAACCTCACGAACCTTCCGCGCCATCACCACATCGTCCGTCGCCTCCACAATCTCAAAGCCACAATAGACCAATCGCCCCATCAGCTCCACCCAATGCATCGGCGCATACTCCCCCACCCTGAATGAGCACACCTCACCCACAGCCATCCTAACATTTATATCACACAAAATTTTATTACACATAATATTTTTAGACAAAAAGACATATAGAAACACTTTATAGTTATTTCAAAATGGTCTTGCTGCTCCTTACTGTCGCATCTCGACACTAAAGACAAGTATTACACATATTATTTTTTTAGACAGAAAGACATAATAACATATCTTTATTTTTCTTACATAATGGTCTCGCTGCACCTATGGTGCATCTTGACTACAAAGACATATTTTAATTACTTTTGGGTGTATACAATCTATATTTTCGTTTTATCTCTATTTTATCCCCTCCAAAATTAACCAATATTCCTACATCTTTCCTTGTTATTGTCAAATAATTAACCAATTGCAATTCATGTGCAACTTGTAAATGTTGCACCGCTTTTATTTCAATAATCACACAATCTTCCACCAATAAATCAATCTTAAAATCCCCTATAATCGTACCTTTTATAATTAACCTGTACTGGCACTTGCGATTCAACTTTCAAACCGCGCTCTTGCAACTCAATTATCAAAGCCTTTTCATAAAGAGACTCCAAATAACCTTGCACAAGATTACCTCTAACACAATACATCGAATCTAAAATCTTTTTTACTATATCTTCTACATTCATAAAACCTGTCTTTTAGGTCGAGATTTTGCATCGCAAAAGCAAGACCTTTATGTCATAAAAAAATATATATCTTTATGTCTTTCTGTCTAAAAAAAAAAACAAACCACCTTAATAATAAAACGAGAAACCCATCTTCAACGTCATATTCCACCCCCAATAAAACGCAGGAGTATAGCGTTTCAAGTAACCCTCGGCATCGAGGCGAATTTCAGCACCGACATTCTCATTCACAACATCAAATCCACGTGCATTATTCCACCCCAAATCCACAAATGCATACGCATTATTCACCACCTCATACACCGCATGCAGTTTTACCTCATCATTACGCCACACAATATTTTCATAAGGTTTACGTGTAATAAATACCGAACCATAAGCACACACTAATTCATTATACTTTCTTGCGCTAACATAACTCAAATCCAAAGTCAAACCACGCACTGGCTTATAAGAGACCTTCGCCACTACTTCACGCGCATTATCTCCCAAATAATGCCCTAAGCCATAACTATTTGAGGTGTATGTCAATACATCATACAAATGTTCGTAAGTTCCAGGATTAGTTTGAGTATATTCTACACCAAAAGACAAATCCTTCACCGGCCAATTCGACACTCGCCCTCCAATTTTCCAACCAAAGAAATTGAATTGGTTACTTGATTTTTTCAACCTGCCAAAACTAAACTCATCAACAAATACAGAGGCATAAAAATGTGTATATTTCAAATTACGAGTCGAAATATTCAAAAAAATTTGTGAATTTTCATTATCAGCAGCATTAAAGTTCATTTGGTGATCTATCGAATTAAAGAACGATATTGGCAAAGAAAATGCCGCCCACATCGACCCTGTTCCATACACAATCGATGACCCTACTGACAAATTCAAACCCTTTATAGGAACAAAAGTCAACATATTAGCTGCCAAATATTTTGGCGCTGGACGATAATATTTTTCTTTTGCTCCTACAATATTAGAATCCCCACTATAATAAAACGTAGAATCCACCACCTCACTCGCCAAAAATCCATGGATATAATCCAACCTAAACCATTTTGCAGGATTCAACTTCAACTCAATCATCGAGAACGAAGGTGCTTTACCTGACAATATATTTGCCGAATGATACGAATCACCCCATTGCAAATTATCTTTCACCAAACCAATTGAACCCCACCACGCGTAAGCCTTAATACCCGCACGAATTTCAGCATAATCACCACCATACGACATAGGATGATACGAACCTCCTGGTAAATTATTCATAAATTCAGGGCGCGACAATAACGCACCATACATTTTGGTCTGCCCCACCGATTTGAAATACTCCTCATCCAAATGTTGTCCCGAATACGAATGGTCGCGTATCGAACCCCACACAGCCACATGGTCCACAATATCAGCACGTATCTCAGCTCCATACCAACGGTGCATCACCATCCCATGCGTGTTCATCGTGAGGTCCATCCCCAATATCGGATTAATCTTGCACTCAAACCACTCGTCAGCATAATGAAATGCTGGTTGAAACATTGAAAGAGAATATTGACGAGAGGTGAAAGGTGAGAGGTGAGAATCCCCTTCCTCGTTAGAGACTCCCCCTAAAACAGAGGGAGAATATGAACGTTCACTGCTTATCCTATTTTTCACTATAGAATCTGAATAATTATGAATTGTGAATTGTGAATTATGAATTGTAAAAAACTCTCCCCAAAGTTTTTTATTCACCACCTTTCCCACATTCGACCACTGCACCGCCCCATCATACATCCCTTCGCACTCCAGCGCAAAGTCGTTCAAATAAAACCACAACTCTTTACGTTGACGCACCGAGAGTAGCGAATCCGTCGCAGCCGCCTCCATGAGCCAAGCCGCTATCTGGTTTCGGTCATATGGTTTCACCACCGAACTCACACTGATTATGCGCATATCCGCCAATTCATCAATAAAATCATACACCTGAGTGTAACCCAAATATTCAGGCACGCCACCCAATGCTGCAGGTTGTTGCTTCTGAGCGCTCATGCCAACAGAAACCAACAATAAAAATATTGAAATAATAAAACTATTTTTCATCTTAACAAAAAAAATAAAATTAACGAGACAAAATCCAATTTCTAAAAAACGGGTCCTCCACCTCATACTCAGTGGTCTTTATCACATAACCATCTTTTAGCATTCTCTTCAACGAACTAGAAATCGTACTTTGAGCAATACCCAACAAAGTATACGGTTTATTATTGTTTGCCAACCAAATCAAAATACGCTTATCCGTATTATTAAAATTCAGCCAAATACGCTCAAAATTCAAGTCATGAAACTCCAACAATCTATTTATTGCTTCCTCAACAATATTCTCCATTTCACTATTTTTTCCTTTCTCCCATACCTGCGAAGCCAATTGTTGCGTGTAGTATGGGTGACATTTCGTAAAATCCAATATCTCATCACACACTCTATCAGCATCATCCATAAAACTCAACCTATCATACAAATATAACTTAAAATCTTCATATGGGATTTTATCAAGATTCAGCAACTGTCCAAAATGGAAAAAAGGCGACTTCTTTTTTTCAAAAATCTCACGCATCATCGATTCTTGACTCCCCAAAAACAAATAATTAATATTTTTATGCAATTGTATAATTGACCTCAACAAACGGTCAAGATTTTTATCAATAGACTTAATCTCTTGAAATTCGTCAAACACCACAATAAGTCTATCATCTTCAGTTGCCAACAACTGCAAAAGCGAAAAAACATCCTCAATCATCACCCTACTATCCACCATTGGTTGTATTGCAACATCCACCCCATCCGTCATCGGATTAATTGAAAGAGTAGGTACAACTCTAAAATTTTTAATCATATATTTAAGTTTTTCAAACTTGTATATCTTAAAAACCTCTTTCAACAATCTACTTGCAAAATCTTCCACACTCACCACACTTTGCAAATTAAGCATAATATGCTTACGTTCCGATTCTTGCAAAGCCTTCACCACCAACGATGTTTTTCCAAAACGACGAGGACTAATCAATATTAAATGGTTCTCACTATTTAATACAGATTTTATATGTTGCAACTCAATTCTTCTATCAGTAAAGAAACTACTCTCAACAATAGTTCCAAATTTAAATGGATTCATCATATCAATTTATCTATTTTGTTTACAAAGTTGATGCAAACCGAATGCAGAGCCAATTTATTGAGCTATGCTGAGGTGCAGCCTCACTTCGTAAATTCAATTTACAAAGGTACATATTTTTTTTAAAACCGACAAATTTTTTATCAATATCTCACAAAATACACACATAAATACCTAAACAACAACAAAATAACAACTCCGATTTTTTTCGTTGCGAAAAAAATCGGAGTCAACTAATCATTAAAATATCAAACTCTAACTAACTCATCAAAAGCTTCACTTTTTATATAGCCACTTTTCCTATTATTTATAGATATTTCTAACAAATAACCCTTATCTACCAAATCAACCAAATCCTTCCGAGCAGTAACTAATGTAACCAAAAATCTATTTTGCATCTCTTTTACTGTCACTACAGCCATAGGATGTTCTACAAAATATTGTATTATTTGTGCTTGACGCTCATTGATATTTCTATTAGTCACAATAAACATATTTGCCTTTTGCTTTTCTTTCTGTTTCTTCTCAATATAACCTTTCAGCTGACGAAACGAAATATCAAGCACACGCAAATTATAAGCAACAAAATAGCCTATATCACAACCATCTAATTCAGTATAAAGAAACGCATCTTCATAACTACGTTTAGAATTTGCTATAACTCTCGAAATCGACATATACTCGGTCAACCAATACTTCTCTTTCAGCATATACCAATAAAACAACGCCCTCGCCGTTCTACCATTACCATCCACAAAAGGGTGCATATATGCTATCATAAAATGAACAATTATACCACGAATAATTGGGTGAATAAAAACTTTTCCATTCCCATTATTAAAGAAGTGGCACAAATCATCAATAAATTCAGCCAAATCAGAAGCAGGTGGAGGAGTATGCACCACATCACCCGTCAACTGGTTTTCAACCACTACATCATCTTGCTCTGTCCTGAAACGCCCTACATCTTCCTCGTTTTTCAATGTTTTATTAGTCATCAAGCTATGAATCAAACGTATATTCTCAGGAGTAAGAGGTTTATCTTTATGCTCTACAATGTAACATATAGTTTTATAATTATTTGATATCATCTGCTGCGATTTATTTTGAGGAGAAATACCCTTTTTTAGCATCTCTTTCGCCACTGCACGAGTAGTCACAGCGCCTTCCATCTGACTCGAAAAAATAGCCTCCTCCATCAACGAACTCGCTAAATATCTCTTCTTATCAGCTGTTTGAGGCATTGTATCCGACTCCCAAAAACTTCCAAAAATCATATCAAAGTCATGACACATCTGCTGCATTTTATTCGTCACCGAGAGCTTTATGCCATATTTCGCCCATATAGTTTTAGCCCCCAACGCACGCGAAGCCTTAACATGCGACCACAATTGTTGCGAAGTATAACCACTAGGAAGATGTTTATATTTCACCTTATCCCAATACTCATACTTCTCATTAATCTTATCAATAATATCATTAGCCTCTTCCGATGTTTCACCCATCAATGCTTTGATGTAAACATCTTTTTCTATCAATGGTGCCGATTCAAACATAACATTATAATATTTAATTTTGCCCACAAAGGTACAAAAAATCATCTGATAAACCTAATACTTTATGATAATTTTGCAAAAATTATCAGAAAGTATCAATTTCCCATCATATTTCAATCAACAAAAACACCAATTTTCGTTATACATCATCAACCCAGAATTTGCATTTGGAGTATTCAAAAAACAAAAAGGCGCTGCATAGCGCCTTTTTTGTATTTCGTAACTTCGCAAGTTCGCAAGTTTTAAGTTCAAAATAAAAATAAATTATTTACATCTATCTATTAAATCATTCACCCACGAAGCAAATCTAGGACATCGCTCTAATATTTTATTGATTCCAATTTCTAATGCAATAAGATTACCTTCTAGAGGTTTATTGTAATTATCTTTTATCTCCAAAATACGCTTAGACGGGGCCAATTCAGGTCTTGAATTAATATCTTCTGGATTATCAAAATCTTCTACAATCATTGACGTTCTCTCGGCTTGATCATCTGTAAAATACATTTTAAAACCATCATTACTTGAAAACAACAAAGCCTCAAATTCATGCAATTGTATGTAAGGCACAAATCGTCTATCATTAATATCTTCACCCAAGCAACGCTCCAATTCTACTATCCTTTCTTTATTAGATTGAGCACTCATACATTGAGCATATTGAGGCATATTTGTAGGAATCCTAAAAAAATCCACAAAAGTTGTTACAATAACATCATCTCCTTGTGATTTTAACAAAGGACGCACTGTATTTTCTAAATGATTATAACTTACAAAACCACCGCGCCCCAACTTACTTGTATGAATAAGAATAGGATATACAGCATATACACCACAAGACGCAAAATAAGGCTGAAGCATAGTCTTTACAAATCCCTCCTCCGTTGCTCTTTCAACAACTATATATAATCGTTTCATAACTGTCCTCCTATTATATTTTTCTCCCACACGTCACTCAACGAATATTCATATTCATCAAGCCAAATAGTCAAATCATCCTTCTTTAATCTATTAAAAACAGATTGACCATCTTTCCTATCTACA
>JAZLDO010000119.1:0-3334 GCA_045614825.1 Candidatus Aphodosoma sp.
AGATTCAAATCATCTATAGCACGCAAATAGCGTTCAATACCCTCTTCGCCATATTTTTCGCGTACATAGTCGTAGGCAGTTTTATTGCCTTTCTCGATATTGATGTCGCGAGCCTCGAGTGTTTTATTGGCGAAAGAATCATTAAACAATTTCGATTGTGGAATAATATGCTCTATATCAAATTCTTTAGAAAATAATTTTTCTTGAGGTATATATGTATTTGAATATAAAGTATGGTAACCACGAGGTTCTAATTCTTTATAAAGTTTATAACGAATAATATCTGTGCGACTTACATACGACAAACCAAACTCTTCTTGCAAAATCTTACGATATTTTTCATGCTCAGTTGTTGCTTTGTTAATTGCATCGGTCATTTGAGCGCGCTCATCGGCATTTTTCTTTAAGTCGCGTGCCAACTCAATGCGAATTTCGTCGGGCTTGCCATAGGCATCAATCACACCATTGACCACATGAATCATCTGGTTGATAATTTTCTCTACAACCGGGTTGCGCAAACTATTTTTTGCCAAGATATCTAAGCGGTCTTTATACTCTTTGTTGTCGAGTTCTTCTTTTGTGAGACTCTGTTTTGAATGGGTTTTATATTCGAGCGCACAAGCCTCGTCGTAGCGAAGACCTTGACGGAGATGAGGCAACAATCGGCACATAGCTTTGGTACTCAAACTACCATAATCAGATTGGAATGTAGTTTGTGCCAACACTTTGGCATACTCAGCTTCCAAACCAGTGAGAGCCACAAGTTTTTCGACCAATTTGCCATCGCCCGTCACAGTAGAATCGCCCTCGAAAGAATAGAGCAAATGCCAAAGTTTGAAGATTGGTTGTTTTTCAAAATCCTTAATATCGAGGTCGGCATTATAATCCAATAAATTAGGTTTCATACCTAATGTGTCACATACCACCTCTTTGACAATCTCTTTGATTTTCTCAACTTTCAATCCTGCCAATTTATGTTCGCCATGACCCGAGAGTTCGATAATTTTGAACAACTGCTCATATATAACAGCCATAGTGCGATTGCCTTCGATTTTTGCAAAATTAAGGTCGAGGTCTTTATAGTTTTCAAACAAAAGTTTTAAGACATCATCTTTTTTCATCTCGCCACGATAGGTGAGTTCTTCGAGCAATGTGAGTTTTTCTTCTTCATACAATGGTCGAGAGGTTGTCACTTGACGTGGATTTTCTACATCAAAATTGAGTTCTGGCGAATTTTTCGATTTCTTTTTCGAGCGTACACCTTTGAGTCGTACCTCAATATTATTAAGTGTTTGCCAAATTTTGAACTCTTGGAAGATGAACGACGAACGAGGGGCAACACGACGACCGATGGTCTTTGTTTTTGTCTTACCATCGATGTTGAGTTCCACTTGTCGCGACTCAAATTCGCAGAAACTAATAAGCCCCTTTTGCGACTTGAGCGAGCGTTGATAAAATATCACCACATCACGAATTTCGCGTTTCAATTCAGGGGTCAACTCGGCATGATATTGCGCTTGACACTCCCATATTTGTTCAAATTCATTGAGATAGTCTTGACGATAAAACACTTGATTTTTAAGACTATAGTTAGGGTCGGCACTCAATCGTGCCATGAGGTACTGCCCCACTGTTTGACGGTTGAAAATCAACTCTTTGCTACGGTCGCCAATAGCACCAAGATAGCCACTCGAACCTGCTATTGCACCATTGATTTCGGTTAGCACAAACGCCACCTCGCCAATTTCCAATTGCTCCGACACGGCACGAACGCGCCATGTGAGGGCTTGTAGTTTTTTGTCTTTCTCTTTGTTTTCGGCTAAATATATTTGATGTTGACTCAAAAATAATTTCGATGTAACAGTTTTAGCTTTACCATCAATGAGTTTATAAAATTCATCGGTCAACACCTCAGGGTAGAATTGTTTTTGACAGTTCCAAACGGCATCAAATTCACTGCGCAAATCCGAGCGATAGAAGGCTGGAGCCGACTTTTTACCCTCGTTGTAGAATTGCAACATCAATTGTCCTGGTGTAAGCCCCTCATCATAGAGACGTTGTGCAATTGCCATACCATCAATAAGTTCGCCCTCATCAGCCGATTTTGCTTTGCGCGAACTTTTGTAACCACGCTTTTTGTTTATAGCCAACAACACACGCGCCAATTCGTTCAATTCGATGCGCTCGACAGCGGCTTTGGCACGCAAACGCCAAGTTTCGAATGTAGTGCGATTGCCATTTTCCGACAATATCTCGTCATCTGTAATAAAATTATTCTCTTTGAGAATCTCTATCAAATTGTCGCGACGGAGTTTGAATCGTTGCAAATTGCGACGCATTGAGCGTTTGAGTGTGCGATCGGCAGTAGTCGTAATTGGTTTACCTTTTTCGAAATTAGTTTGCTCATCTACTGTCAATGGGTTGACACGAACACCTAATTTGACGATAGACGATTTTTCGTCTGCATGTTCGGCTTCATTAACCAAAGCCCAACCTATACTACCTACACCAAGGTCGAGTCCAAGAATTTTTTTCATGATATTATTGTTTTTATATTATTTATTTTCAGTGAGTTATTGTTTTTATTGAAAAATTCATCAAAATTTGTTTGGTGGTTTAGAAAAAAGTATCTATCTTTGCACCATAAAATTTGATGGAACTCACAATAAGGATTATTCCGTTGTGAAAACATTTAAAGCTGGGGCATAACGTTGTGTATGTCTCGCTTTTTTTATACCCACAAAGGTAGACAATATTTTCGTGGTTTGCAAATTTATTTGCTATGTTTTTTGCAAATACAAAAATTTTTTCAATCTATTATATCTATAGTCATTATCATTCTTAATTCCCCACCCCACAGCAACCTGCACCCTACCTGCACCGAAGTAAACAGCCACTTTCACACTAGTAATTTACAAAGTTGTGCAAGTCAAGAGCAGAATGAAAATTTATTTTCAATTATGCCGAGGCGTAGCCCAACTTCATGATAATAAAGTTGGTGCAAGTCTAGCTCAACAAACCCAACTTTGCAATTTGCAAAGTTGCAAAGTTACTAACGAACTGATTTTCTTATTATTATAAAAATACCATTTTTGAACTTTGTAAGCACATTAACAATATATATCACTAATAATCAATACATTAGAACCGACTTTGTAGACTTTGCAAACTTTGCAACCGCATAATATCTACAAAATACGACATCTTATTTTTATTACTATCTTATAAATCAAACCTTTAACTTGGTTAGATACATAAAAAATCCTAAAACACACCTCTAAAATAAACTAATATTTTTGACACTTATCGTCAAATTCATTTATGTTAATTTTGC
>JAZLDO010000120.1:0-21601 GCA_045614825.1 Candidatus Aphodosoma sp.
AATCAGAGCAGATGTGTATAGCATATCCATCGTTGATAAATAAGCGTAGTGAGTCGGCTACGATATCAAAATTTTTGTGATATGGGGGTTGGGCGGATTGGTTGAAGTTGAGAGTTAGCATACCCCTCCCCACTTCGTGGACCTCCCCTAACTTAGGGGAGGAGTCAGTTGTTCGTTGTCTTTTGTCTAAATAAATATGTCGGAAATTAGCAATTTGTTCTTTGGCTATATTTCCGTTAATGAGTATGTTAAGAACATCCGCTACGTTTTTTTCAGAGTGTTGTTTAATGAGAGTGTCGTCGTAGATGTCGTTGATTCGTTCGATGGCGAACGTCATATTAGCCCAACAGATAATAGTGTCGGCAGGCAAAAAGTTGAATATCGAAATAGTCTCTTTATCGCCTTTGGCTGTTACGTTCGGGAGTATGCTGATTTCTTCTACCTCGTTGATAGATAGTTGTTTTTCGATGTCAAAAACACGTATAGACTCCACTTCATCACCCCAAAAGTCAATACGATAAGGACGTTCGTTAGAGAACGAGAATATGTCGAGAATACTACCACGTTGTGCGTATTGTCCTGGTTCATAGACAAATTCCACTAACTCAAATCCCCATTCGGCAAGTGAATGAATAACTTTTTCAGAATCAACTTCATCACCTTTGTGTATAGTTAATCGTTTGGTTTCAAACGTTTGTTGAGGTGTTACTCGTTCGATTAACCCTTCAGGTGAGGTAACTATCAACCAACCGTTATTGAATTGAGAATTAAGAGTTGAGAATTGAGAATTACGTTTTTTATCATCATTGTCTTGTGTCTCGTGTCTCGTATCTTGGGTCTTATGAATTATGTTTAGCGCATCGGTGCGCATAATTTCCGAAGCAAGGTCTAAACCTCCATGTTTAGGGGATTTTTTGTACGAAGAAGGGAGAAGCCCACATCGACCTGCGGGAATCGCACGGTTGATGTCGTTGTAAAGATATGCAGCAGTTTCGGCATCCTCCATTACGATCAACATTTTAGCCCCTGTTATTTGCTGAATAGCACTAAGCATCATACCTTTGCCTGAGGCTTGCAATCCGTTAAGTTGCAAACCTTTTAAATCGGAATTTATCCATTTAGATACATCTTTTACTAATGGATGTCCAACAAGTATTTGTATGATATCTTTGTAATTCATTATTTAGATTTTTAGTAGCGAGTAGCGAGATAGTTTGAGCCGATCAATGATTCGCACATTTTTACTAATATACCCTTTATTATTTAGGTGCTTTGAAATATAGTCCGATGCCAATTAAGAGAAATATTAAGTTTGGTAACCAAACCGCTAGGAGTACAGGCATATTACCTTTTACGGCGAACATGCTTGATATGGTTGTGAATAAAATATACAATGCACTAAGTGCGATTCCAACACCAATTTGTAAGCCCATACCACCGCGTATTTTTTTTGATGATAGCGATACACCAATTAACATAAGAATAAGTGCAGCAAATGGATTGGCATAGCGCTTATAATATTCATCTTTGAACATTTGTGTATTGCCCATGCCACGAGCTTCTTGTCGTTGAATGTGTGCATCAAGTTCAGAATTAGTCATTTGAGGAGCAAGTGTACCTGTAATAAAAAATTCAGATGGGTGTATATTCAGCACAGTATCCATTTGGTCACCTTGTTCAATAGTTTCGTAAATACCGTTGAAGTTTCGTGTTAAATATTTTTTTATATGCCAAATAGTGTCGGTTTCATTCCATTCTATCGATGCACCAGTAGTGCGACTAATGAGTGTTTTGCCATTAAATCGTTCGAGTGATACTTTATTTCCACGATTACGATTTTCTTCGTAACGCTCTATGTATAAAATAACCCCAGGTTCAATCTCCATTTGTATGTGTCGTGCTACTTCTGACTTATTGGATTTAATATATTTGTCTTCAAAAGCTAAGCGTATTTCGTTGGCCGGAGGAATAATATATCCGCTCAATATGAATGACATAATACCAATGATTGTAGCCGAAATAACATAAGGTCGCAACATGCGATTGAAACTCACACCACCTGCCAATATTGCTGTAATTTCGGTGTTATATGCCATTTTTGATGTGAAGAATATAACCGAAATAAAAGAGAATAATGGAGTGAATAGATTGGCAAAGTAGGGGATGAAATTCAAGTAATAATCGAATACAATCTCGTTGAGAGGCGCATTGTTATCTAGAAATTCATCCAATTTTTCGGATATATCAACTACTACTGATATGGTGATAATCAGCAATATCGATAAAAAGAAAGTACCTAAATATTTTTTGATTATATATATGTCTATTCGTTTCATTTTTTTAGAAGACAGAATAACATAAGAACATAATTTTTGTTATTCTGTTATTTTGTCTTTTTATAATCGTCTAGTAACACGTTCGAGCATCATAGGTTTCCAAGTGTGGAAGTCGCCAGCAATGATATGTTTACGAGCCTCTTTCACGAGCCATAGGTAGAATGCAAGATTGTGGATAGAAGCAATTTGCATAGCTAGAAGTTCTTGACTTACGAATAGGTGTCGGAGGTATGCTTTTGAGTATTGTAGGTCAACAAAACAGTCGCTTTCAGGGTCGATAGGCGAGAAGTCGTCGGCCCATTTCTTGTTCTTCATATTCATGATGCCATTGCGAGTGAATAGCATGCCATTACGGCCATTGCGTGTAGGCATTACGCAGTCGAACATATCTACACCTCGTTCAATGCCTTCAAGCAAATTGGCTGGCGTGCCAACTCCCATCAAATATCTCGGACGATCCTTTGGCAGAATATCATTTACCACCTCAATCATCTCATACATTTTCTCGGTTGGTTCGCCTACTGCAAGTCCACCGATAGCGTTACCTTCGCGACCTTGGTCGGCAATGAATTTGGCCGATTCGCGACGAAGTTCAGGATAGACACAACCTTGCACGATAGGGAAGAAAGTTTGACTATATCCGTACTTGTCAGGAGTAGAGTCGAACTGCTCCAACCCGCGTTTGAGCCAGCGGTGAGTGCGCTCCATCGAATTTTTGGCATATTTGTAGTCGGCAGTGCCAGGAGTACATTCGTCGAAAGCCATCATGATATCGGCACCAATAGTGCGTTGAATATCAACTACATTTTCAGGCGTAAAGAAGTGTTTTGAGCCATCGATATGCGAGCGAAATATAGCACCTTCTTCAGTGAGTTTGCGATTATCGGCAAGTGAAAACACTTGAAAACCACCACTATCAGTGAGAATAGGGCGGTCCCAACCGTTGAATTTGTGTAGTCCGCCAGCTTTTTCGAGTATGTCGAGACCAGGACGGAGATATAGGTGATATGTGTTGCCAAGGATGATCTGAGCTTGGATGTCTTCTTTCACCTCTTTGATGTGTACACCTTTGACCGAAGCCACAGTGCCCACGGGCATAAATATAGGAGTTTCTATCTGTCCGTGGTCGGTGGTGATGATACCAGCACGTGCAGAAGAGTAAGGGTCAGTATGTAATAGTTTGAAGTCCATATTTTTATTTTATAAATCTAATAGGTTTATGAGAAAAGTTGTGTTAATTATAAGTGTAAATTTATTTAACTTGCAAAGATACAAAAAAATAGGGAAATAAAAGTATTAAATAAAAAAAATATTACGACGATGTGTCATAACGTCCAAATTGCTGCGTTGTTTGTAATATTAACCCTCAGTCATGTACTTCGATGCATTCCTTATGGCTTAAATTTCAACGCTTTGCACTTTAGATGTTCTTTAGATTCTTGCTTCGCTCATCAAAACAAGTAAAACTTCTTTTGTTTTCGCTTATCGTAAGAATTCTGACGCATCTAAAAGAGGCTGTGCCAAAATTTATATTTTGACACAGCCTCGTAAATAGTTGAATTATTTTGATGTAGTTAAAAATGTAAATTTAGATAATATTTTGTTTTAATTCTTAATTTTTAATTCGTTTATTGGTTGTTGTTTTACTTTGTCGAAATATTCGGTGTGGTATTTCACTTTGCTGAAGTCTATGGCGTTTAGGTCAATGCAGCGAATGATAGGGTTGTACATTGTGCGGAAGTAGATTTTGCGGTGTTTCATATCGGTGGCTGAGGTCCACTGGGTGGCTGAGAGCATATCATCTACAGGTACTTCATCTAATCCAAATTCTACACCAATAGGAATGTCAAATGCGTTGAGTATTTGGAAACATTGGCGCACTGTGGCTTCTGCATTAGGTTGTTGTGGGGCAGAGCTTTGGAAGAATGCAGCACGTACGAAACGTGATGGTGGAGTGAAGTCGCCAGGTAGTCCAAGCATACCGCTACCATAGCTAAATGGAGCAAGGCGCATGCCGTGTATGTTTTGTGATGGGGCAGAGCCTGGGTAGAGATTCACATAGTTGTTCAAGTTGGTCATTTGCCATTCGAAACCAGGCGAATTGGTGAATACACCAAGCTCGTTTTCGTAGAAATACACTTTTTGTTTTACGATTTCCATCACCACCTGATGACCAGTAGCGTCAATAAAACGCCAATGTACCGTCGATGAGCGAGGGTCGATATTGACGATGTCAATATTTGCAACAGCCCTTTTTACTTCGTCAATAGTAGCGCATTCGCCTAAGATGTAAGATACGAGTTGGAAATCGGAGATGGTTTTGTGCTTGTTGTCGGGATTATAAGGCACATACTCTCCAAAGTGAGGAAAATAGAATAGTCCTGCAGATAGTCCGCGTTCGTTAAGACCTTCGGTGATGAACTCTTGTTGTTCAACAGCGAAACCCACATAGCCATGTCGGGCAGTGAACATCATGCCATCGGTGCCCGTAGGGGTGTAGGATTGAGTAGTGTGACCACGAGGCACTACGACATACATGCTGTTAAGGTTAGTGCCTCCCCATTCGATGGTTCGAGCTACGATAGTAGTATTATCGGCACTTGTAAGGGTAATGCCAGTGCAGGCGTTGCTTTCAGGGCATAGTACGCCCATGAATGTTCCAATAAGGATTGGAACTAAAGATTTGGTTTTCATAGTAATAATAGATTTTTAGTAGCGAGTAGCGAGTAATGAGACTCTCTGTGTCGCTAAGTAATAATAGATTTTGTGGTTTTTTATTTTAACAGAAGTACATGTTAAATTTATTGGACAAAATTGTTTAGTTGTTTTGTTTGGTTTTCGGTTGGTTTACTTATTTTTTTAAGTACATGCCTTAGAGCATAATTAATAATTACTACTCAATCACAAGGCTTGTACTTGAAAAAGTGGTTATCCTGATGTAGTTTGAAATAGAGATTAAATTTTGTAAAACTATAAATTAATTTTGTACTTATGTTAAAAATAATATATTATTTGGTTTTGTAAGAGCAGCGCACTTTGCCTTTCTGTATGTTTTGGAGTTTGCCACCAATCATTTGACGGCGCATAGGTGATACTCGGTCAGTGAACACATGACCTTCGAGGTGGTCGTATTCGTGTTGCACGATGCGAGCAAAGAAACCATCGTAGGTGTCGGTGTGTTCAACAAAATTCTCGTCGAAGTAGTTGATAGTGATTGAAGTAGGGCGAGTAACCTTTTCGTGTATGCCCGGCACGCTGAGGCAACCTTCTTCGTAGGCGATACTTTCTTCGCTTGTTTCTATAATTTCAGGGTTGATAAATACACGTTTGGTGGCATCTATTTCTGGAAAATCTTCCTTCATTGGGCTAGCGTCGATGACGAATAGGCGTATATTAAGTCCGATTTGAGGAGCCGCAAGGCCTACGCCATCTGAGTTGTACATTGTTTGAAACATATTGTCGAGAAGCTCGGCAAGGTTAGGGTAGTCAGCTGTGATTTCTTCAGTCTCTTTGCGGAGTACAGGTTGTCCTAATAGGTAAATTGGGAGTATCATATATTTTTTTTCTTTTAACAGAAGTACATACTTTATTTATTGGATGATTTGGTTTGTTGTTTTTTTTGTTTTTGCTGGTTGACATTATTTTTTAAGTACATGCCTTGGGAGTAATTAGTAATTATTTTTGTTTATAATTTAGGATTTGTACTTAAAAAAGAGATTGTCATGATAAAAAATAAAGTACCAACAATAATTTGTTAACCAACAAACGTAAGTATGTACTTATGTTGAGATTTAATCTATTTTATAAAACATTGAGCACTTGTTCTTTGATTTGTTCGAGTTCGTCTTTCATTTTTACCACGATGATTTGCATCTCGCTGTGGTTCGATTTTGAGCCGAGGGTGTTGATTTCGCGCCCCATCTCTTGTGCAATGAAACCGAGTTTTTTGCCTGGAGCTTGTTCGTTGTCCATAGTCTCGATGAAATATTTGAGATGGTTGCGAAGACGCACTTTTTCTTCGTTTATATCTAGTTTCTCAATATAAAATATCATTTCTTGTTCAAGACGGTTGCGGTCAACAGATATTTTATCTTCAAGTGTTTTAAGTCCCTCTTCGATGCGCGATTTGATTTTCACGAGTCGTTCGCTCTCGTATGGTTCTACCTCTGCAAGTAGTGTGCCAATAGCGTTGATTTTGCCCACAAACATGTTGTATAGCGATTGACCCTCTTGTATGCGGAAAGCTTCGATTTGAGCAAAAGCTTGGTCGAGGAGGTCAAGAATTACTTTCCATTCATTTTCGTCGAGTACAGCCGATTCAGTTTTCAACACTTCAGGCATGCGTAGGATTATTTCCATCATATTCTCAGGCATAGGCATGCCGAGTGTGTTGCAAGTGTCGGTGATTTGTTGTTTGTAGTTCTCTACCACAGCCTGATTGATGCGAGTAGCCGCAGTTGCGCCAGCATCTTCGATATAGAGCGAGAGGTCGATTTTTCCACGTTCGAGGCGCGAAGCAATAGCATTTCGTATTTCGATATCCTTTTCGCGATATAGAGCTGCGATGCGAGTTTGTACATCTAATTGTTTTGAGTTGAGCGATTTGATTTCGATGACAATTTTCTTGTTGTTATATTCACAAGAGGCCTTGCCATAGCCTGTCATTGAATGAAGCATATTGTTTAGTTAGTGGTTACTAATTATTAGTTGTTTATTGAATAATTTTGCAAAGTTACAATTTTTTTGTGAATTATTCAAGAGGTAGTTTAATAAAATTAGAAGTTATAGGGATGAATTACGATGCAAAGTTACGACATTTGTGAGAGGCGCTGACTGTTTGTGACTGTTTAAGGCATAAATGACTCTTTAATGTTGTTTACTCATGATATTTTTTTGGGGATAGATGTAAAAAAAAGAGATACATCGTGGGTGATGTATCTCTTTTTTATTTTTATTGCTGTCCGATAAAAATAAATTGTCATAATTTAGCCCTCAACTCACCACATAAATGTAACATTAAAGTAGGGACACAGCGTGCTGTGTCCTTTCAGCCATCAGGCTGACACAAAATAAGGGACACACGACTCGTGCGTCCCCTAATTCATGTAGTGCTAAATCCAGCAACCTCAACATCGAGTTTAGTGTTTATAGTACTATTTTTTCTACTTCGCCACCTATTGTTACGAGATATATGCCTCGTGGGAGTTGTAGTGTAGTGGCGTTGCCAGAGTAGATTAGGCGACCTGCGGCATCGAGGATGTGGTAGCTTTCGGTTGCGCCTTCGATGTGGAGTGTGCCATTTGTTGTGTAGATGTTGGCAGATGAGATTTTTGAGGTTTCGAGGTTAGTTCCTCCTACTTTGAAGTATGCGTATAATTCGATATCTTCAGTTAAAGTTAAAGTACGTGGATTTTCGGTGTTGCCATCGCTCCAGTGGTCGAATACTAAGCCCTCGATTGGTTCAGCAACTAAAATAACTTTAACGCCACCCATGCTTGGTACTGCAGCTGCAGTTGTAATAGTATAAGTTTCTACTTCGAATTCGGCAGTGTATGTTTTGTTTTCAGTTACTGTTATGATGCGAGGATTGTCGGTGTTGCCGTCAGACCATTTAGCGAAGCGGTAGCCTGAGTTGGCAGTGGCAGTTAGGGTGATTTCGGTGCCGTAGGCATATTCACCACCTTCGGTTACAGAGCCCATAGCGTCGTCGTTTACCGCAGTTGTGATAGTGAATGTATTAGCTTCGAATATGGCAGTGAAAGTAGAGTCTTGAGTAACAACTACGGTGCGAGGATTGTCGGTAACTTCGTCCGACCATTTCACGAAGCGGTAGCCTGAGTTGGCAGTAGCAGTGAGGGTTGCTTCGTCATTTTCGTTGTAGAATCCAGCACCAGTAACTTTACCCCAAGCAGAATTATTTACTGTAGTTTTTATCTCTTTGTCGCCAATAGTGTGGATAGTTAGGAATTGCCCCCAATATGCGTGTCGTAAATAACTATTATAAGCCTCTTTCGGAACTATTAAAGTACAAGTTGATGTGTTTGCTTTTAAATCACTTGCTTCAGGAGGAGTAGAACCAAGGCATGTGATAGATGTTAGAGATAAGCAATCATAAAATGCATCATTTCCAATAGAAGTAACGCTATTAGGGATTGAGATAGAAGTAAGAGATGAGCAAGATTGAAATGCACCATCTCCAATAGAAGTAACGCTATTAGGGATTGAGATAGATGTTAGAGATGAGCAAGAATAAAATGCATAATCTCCAATAGAAGTAACGCTATTACCGATTGTTATAGAAGTTAGAGATGAGCAACCAACAAATGCCCAACCTTCAATAGAATTAACGCTATTAGGGATTGAGATAGAAGTAAGAGATGAGCAAGAATTAAATGCCTCATATCCAATAGAATTAACGCTATTAGGGATTGAGATAGATGTTAGAGAGCAACCATAAAATGCACCCTCTCCAATAGAAGTAAGATTTTCTGGGAGGAGGATTTTAACTAAATTGTTTTTACCTTTGAAATTCACACCTGTGGTGTTTGAGATGCCTGATAAATCGACATCGACTAAAGAAGTCATAGTTTCGCGCATGCAGGTGAAGTCGTCGTCGTTGAGAGTGCCTGTTACGGTGAGTTTTATAACAAATGCAGGACGTTGACCCGCATCAAAGATTTTGTCGGAGAGTGTACCTGGAGTTTCGACGTGGATAGTTAATGTGTTTTCATTGTTTACGAAATTGTAATCTGTTCCCCAAGCCTCTTTGTATGCAGAAAGTGTGTTGTCAGGGATATAAAATGCAGCGAGCTTTGTCTCCTTAAAAACTGATGTTCCCAATGTTGGAGGAGTTGTTGCTTCTATTGTGATAGATGTAAGATATATGCAATAAGAAAATGCATAATCTCCAATAGAAGTAACGCTATTAGGAATTGTGATAGATGTTAGAGATGAGCAATCAGAAAATGCCCATTCTCCAATAGAAGTAACGCTATTAGGGATTGTGATAGAAGTAAGAGATGAGCAATAAGAAAATGCATAATCTCCAATAGAAGTAACGCTATATTCGGTAGAGTTGTAGGTTACTTTTTCGGGGATTGTGATGGATGTAATTCCAAAATAATTATTTTCATCCCAATAATATTGATACGTTACCTCGGCGGTTTGGGTAGAGTTGTTGAGGTTGTAGTAGATGCCGTTGATTTCGGCATCGTAGGCAAATGCTACCACAGAAAATAGCATTGCAACTAAAAAAGAGTAAATTTTCTTCATAATAATTAGATTTTTTAAGTTAATATTTAAGTTAATTATAATCAACCATTTATTCAAAATGTACAAATAAAAGCCTCTCCCTACTCAACAGCAACCCTTAAGCAAACTGTGCCTTAGAAAACCGCCACAAAACGAAAACAAAATTAGTTGTACATTTAGACATAAAAAAGCGGGAACTTAACTTTCTCGCTCTTATTAGGTATTTGGCGTGACCTTGAGTTTACGAATAAGTTAAGCTCACGCCGTTGTTTATACGAAACGTGAGCATTTTTTAACTTATTCTTTCAAACTCTAAAATCGCCAAATTTTAATAAGAGAAAGAATGAAGCAAAAATGCTTTACCAGGTGACCAAGAACGCTACTCGGTCTATGTCGGTGCAAAGTTAGTGATTTGTTTTGAGGTGTGCAAGTGGTGGAGGGGATTTTTTTGATAGAAGTTTTAGGGGTGTTATACGTTGCGCTATCTAGATTATTCAGTCTTGCGGCTGATAGGACGCAGCGCGCTGCGTCCCCACATTGATTCGCTTTGCTCGTTCGGACGCTCGAGCCGAGCGTCCCTATATTGTTGCGCAAAAATACACACTGTGAGTGGGTATTTTTATGCGTATATGGGGAACGAGTGAGTGTTAGTAACTTTTGTAAAAAAAAGTTGTTTTTTCTTTTGTTATGTTATAAAAAAATAGTATTTTTGCAAGGTGTTTCGTTACCCGAAATGTGCAGTTTTGGAAAACTTTTTTGAAAATGATTTACAAAAAGATAACCAAAATAGTTTAGAGTTTAGTGCTTAGAGTTTAGATAACTTTCTGGGTTTGGTTTTCAACGTAAGTAGATAATTTTACGTTTGCGAGTTGATAAATTATAACATTTGTTTTTAAAGAAAACAATAAAATATATATACCGTGGAACCTATAAAAATCAATGAAGAAGAAGCTCGTGTGGCTTCGAAAGAGTACTTTGGTGGCGACGAATTGGCTGCCCAAGTATGGGTGAATAAGTATGCCTTGAAGGATTCACAAGGCAATTTGTATGAACGCACACCAGCCGACATGCATTGGCGTTTGGCTAATGAGATTGCGCGCATTGAGGAGAAATATCCTAATCCACTTAGTGCTCAACAGTTGTTCGATTTGTTCGACCATTTCCGTTATATCGTACCTCAAGGTAGTCCGATGACTGGTATTGGTAACAACTTCCAAGTATCGTCGTTGTCTAACTGTTTCGTTATTGGTGTAGATGGTTTGGCTGACTCGTATGGTGGTATCTTCAAAATTGATGAAGAGCAAGTGCAATTGATGAAACGTCGTGGTGGTGTAGGTCACGACTTGACACACATTCGTCCAGAGGGCTCGCCTGTGAAGAACTCGGCGTTGACATCGACTGGTATCGTGCCATTCATGGAACGCTACTCAAACTCAACTCGTGAAGTAGCTCAAGGCGGTCGCCGTGGTGCGTTGATGTTGTCGGTAGCTATCAAACACCCTGACTCTGAAAAATTCATTGATGCTAAAATGGTGCAAGGTAAGGTGACAGGTGCTAATGTGTCGGTGAAGATTGATGATGACTTTATGCGTGCTGTAGAGAATGAAGAGGAATATACTCAACAATATCCAGTCTATTCGAGCGAGCCAATGGTGTCACAAAAAGTGAATGCTAAGGCGTTGTGGAACAAAATTATCCATAATGCATGGAGTAGTGCTGAACCTGGTGTTTTGTTCTGGGATACTATCTTGCGCGAGTCGGTGCCTGATTGTTATGCCGACCTTGGTTATCGCACTGTTTCGACTAACCCTTGTGGCGAAATTCCATTGTGTCCTTACGATAGCTGTCGTTTGTTGGCTATCAACCTATATTCATATGTAGAGAATCCATTTACGGCTGAGGCTAAATTCAATTTTGACCTCTTCCGCAAACACGTAGGTTTGGCTCAACGCATTATGGATGATATTATCGACCTCGAAATTGAAAAGATAGAGAAGATACTTGCAAAAATAGCAACTGACCCAGAGGATAATATCGTGAAACGCACCGAATATGAATTGTGGGAAAAGATTATGGCGAAGACATTAAAAGGTCGTCGTACTGGTGTAGGTGTTACTGCTGAAGGTGATATGTTGGCAGCACTTGGATTGCGCTACGGAACTGAAGAGGCTACTGAATTCTCAGAAAAAGTGCATAGTGTGATAGCAGTTGAGGCTTATCGTTCGAGCGTGCAAATGGCTAAAGAACGTGGTGCGTTTGAGGTGTATGATGCTAAACGCGAAGAGAATAACCCATTCGTAGCTCGTATTAAAGCACAAGACGAGGCTTTGTATCAAGAGATGGTGAAATATGGTCGTCGTAACATAGCTTGTTTGACTATTGCACCAACAGGAACAACAAGTATTATGACACAGACAACTTCGGGTATTGAGCCTGCATTTATGCCTGTGTATAAACGTCGTCGCAAGGTGAACCCTAATGATGTGAATGTGCGCGTGGACTTCATCGACCCAGAAGGCGATGCTTTCGAAGAATATATTGTATTCCACCACAAATTCGCAGAATGGATGCGTGTGAATGGTATCGACACTGAGAAGAATTATACACAAGAGGAGTTGGACGAAATCATTGCTCGTTCACCTTATTATAAAGCTACATCTAACGATATTGACTGGTTGCAAAAAGTGAAAATGCAAGGTCGTGTGCAAAAATGGGTTGACCATAGCATCAGCGTTACTATCAACCTTCCAGCTTCGGCCTCTGAAGAACTTGTATCGCAACTTTACCTTGAGGCATGGAAATCGGGTTGCAAAGGATGTACTATCTATCGCGATGGTTCACGTTCAGGTGTATTGGTGTCGGTATCGAAAAAAGATGATGATAAGAAAGACGAGAAACGTTGCGTTTGCTTCTCTATGTCGGAATACGAACGTCCTAAAGAATTGAATTGCGACATTGTGCGATTCCAGAATAAAAAAGAGAAATGGATTGCATTCGTAGGTTTGAAAGACGGTCGTCCTTATGAAATCTTTACTGGTATTGCCGATGACGAAGAGGGTATCCTATTGCCTAAATCAGTTACTGAAGGTAAGATTATTAAGACTACCGACGAAGAAGGTAATCGTCGTTACGACTTCCAATACAAAAATACTCGTGGCTATAAGACTACAGTTGAAGGACTCTCTCACAAGTTCGACAAAGAGTATTGGAACTATGCAAAACTCATTTCGGGTGTATTGCGCTATGGTATGCCAATCGACCAAGTAGTGAAATTGGTGGGTAGTCTTCAATTGGATAGCGAGTCTATCAATACTTGGAAAGCTGGTGTTGAACGCGCACTCAAAAAATATATTCCTGACGGCACATCAATGGAGTCGATGGAGTGTCCTGAATGTCATCAACACACAATTGTGATGAAAGAGGGTTGTCTCGTTTGTAGCAACTGCGGATACTCAAAATGCGGAGGATAGTATTATGATTTCTTTTAGACTATATTGTCCGACTAAATTTGGACAAAATTTATATATAAAAATAGGTGATGAATTGCACGCCATGTCGTATTACCACAATGCGGTGTGGACTGCTGAACTTGAATTACCTAAATCTAAGGCTGTTCGCTACCAATATGTGTTGGTGAATGCCGATGACACTCAGGTACTAGATTCGCCTAAATATCGTTATTTGCCTGCGCATGAGGATGATGTAGATGTAGAAGATGAATTCGGATGGCGTGAGGTGCGCTCGGTATTCGAGACTAAAGCGTTCACTGAATGTCTTATGCGTCAAAAAGACGAAAAGGCTTTGCCTAAACTCAAAAAAGGCGAGGTGCTTTTGATGCTCAATGCACCAGGTGTATTGCCTTCGGAAGGTGTGGCTATGCTTGGCAATCAAGAGTTTCTTGGCAATTGGGACGAGTCACGCAAGGTAGCTCTCACTCCATCGGCTGGTGGTTGGTGGTGGGTGAAATTGCCTAATAATGCATATCTTACTCATGCCGAATATAAGTTTGTTGTGTATGACCGAGCTACTAATGCTGTAGTTAAATGGGAATTGGGTGAAAACCGCCGTATGCCGTTGGTGTCTGGTTCTAAGGTGTTTACCAATTCTATCCGTATCGACTATAATTGGCATGGTACAGGTGTAGCTATCTCTGTATTCTCGTTGCGTAGCAAGAAAGGTTGGGGTGTGGGCGAATTCCTCGACTTGAAACGTATGGCTGATTGGGCTGTAGCTCGCGGTCAGAAGTTGATTCAAATTCTCCCTATCAACGATACTACTTCGACTCATACCGACCTCGACTCGTATCCTTATCGCGCCAACTCGGTGTATGCTCTCCATCCAATGTACCTTAACATGGAAGCATTGGGTAAATTGGATAGTTCGTCGAAAATGAAAGAGTATCGCGCTAAGGCAAAAGAACTTAACGAGCTATCGGCTATCAACTATTCGGCTGTAAATGAACTCAAATGGAACTATATTCGTGATATTTTTGCTGAAAAATATGACGAAATTGTTGCAAGTAAAGAGTTTAAATCTTTCGTTAAAGAGAATGCTCATTGGTTGAAAGATTATGCCGTATTTTCTTGTTTAAGAGATAAATATAATACTGATAAATATTCAGAATGGGGCGAATATGCCGAATATAGCGAAGCTAAACGCAAGGCGTTTATCAAGAAAAACAAAAAGGTTGTAGAGTTGTATTATTTCATTCAATTCTCGCTTGATGCGCAACTCTGTGAGGCTATCAAATATCTCCATTCTAAAGGGGTAGTAGTAAAAGGTGACTTGCCTATTGGCATCAGTGCTACAAGTGTCGATGCATGGGTGAACCCTCGACTCTTCAACCTCGATAAACAAGCAGGTGCGCCACCTGACGATTTCTCAGTGACTGGTCAGAACTGGGGTTTCCCTACCTACAACTGGGCTGAGATGGCTAAAGATAAATATGCTTGGTGGATGTCGCGTTTCGAGAATATGGGCCGTTATTTCGATGCTTTCCGTATCGACCATATACTCGGTTTCTTCCGTATTTGGGAAATTCCTACAGATTGCGTATGGGGGTTGTTAGGCTATTTTAATCCTTCGATGCCTTTGTCTGTCTCAGAAATAGAGCACTATGGTTTTTGGTTCGACCGCGACCGCTATACTATACCGTATGTAACTAAACATAATTTATATAGTCTATTCGCAGGAGATACTGAGGAGATTATTGGTGCTTATTTCAATCAACGTAGTCACGACCGCTATGTGTTCAAACCTGAATACGATACTCAACGTAAATTGGAAGATAGCTTCGTGCGCAATGGTTTGTTACCAAAACATGCCGATATCCTTGATAAACTTTTGTCGCTCTATTGCGAAGTGATTTTCATTGAAGACCGCGCAAATGCTGGCTATTATCACCCTCGTATCAATGTGATGAAGTCGCAATCGTTTGCTGAATTGTCAGACCACGAAAAATGGTGCATACAACGTATTCATGATGAATATTTCTATCATCGTCACACTAATCAATGGAGTTCAGAGGCTATGCGCAAATTGCCAGCTTTGTTGAATACTACCGATATGTTGGTTTGTGGTGAAGACCTCGGTATGGTGCCTGCGTGTGTGCCTGATGTGATGAGTCAGTTGCAAATTCTCTCACTTGAGGTGCAACGTATGCCTAAAGAGACTACACAACGTTATGTAAACCTCGATGTTGTGCCTTATCTCTCGGTTTGCTGTACTGGTACGCACGACACAAGCCCTATGCGTATGTGGTGGCACGAAAATCGTGAAAATACTCAATGGTTCTATAATAATATTTTACATCAAGGTGGGGCAGCACCGGAGGATTTATCTCCTGAACTTGCACAACAAATTGTAGATATGCACGTTAATAGTAAAAGTATGTGGGCAATACTCCCTTGGCAAGACTATATGGCTTGCGATGGTGAAAAACGTTTCCCTAATCCTGATGCTGAACGTATTAACGACCCAAGTAATCCTCGCCACATTTGGTGTTGGCGTATGCATGTTGAATTATAAATTAATATAAATAATACACTATGAAAAAATTTATTTTATCTGTATTAGTTGCTTTCATGGCAACTATGATGGTTTTTGGTCAAGCAAAAACTGAAAGAGAAATCAAAAATATGTTTGCTCAAATTGAGAAAACAAATGATGACGGAAAAAGAACTCAATTGGCTAATCAAATTCAGGCTAAAGTGGTTGATGCAATATTTGAATCTGAAGATTTTTGGTATGAGTTTTCAAGCGTTAAAAATATTGGTGCATTTCTTTCAAGTGATAACCAAATACATATGTACACATGGAATATATTGTTAACAGATGGTACACCTTTGTATTTTGCGGTTATACAACATTACGATTTTGGTTCTGTTTATGCTTTATCGCAAGGAGAAGCGAAAATACCTGCAACAGCTGGTTATGTGGCTGAAAAAGACTGGTATGGTGCTGTATATTATGATATACAACCTATCAAATTTAAAGATAAAGAGGTCTATTTAGTATTTGGTCTTATGACCTCAACTGATGGTGAAACTAAACATCAAGTGGTTGATGTAATGTCATTTACTAAAAAAACAGTAAAAATGGGTGCACCTTCGTTCATTACACCTTGGACAGGTAAGAAAAAACAACATCGTGTAGTGTTTGAATACGATAAAGACGCACAATTAACTCTTGATTATAACCACAAAAAGAAAACTATTACATTCGATCACTTGGTCCCTGCTCGTCAAACGGCTGATGGTAAGGATATAATGGCTCCTGATGGTTCATACGATGCTTTGATTTATAAAAAAAACATCTGGACATACAAAGCAGATGTAAATGCTAAAAATAAAAAAGAGAAAAAAAGTAAAAAGTAATTTAAAAGTTTAAAGTATATGGTATAGAGTATAGTGATGCCTACGGCACTAAACTCTTGACTTTCAATTCTCAATTCTCAACTCTCAATTCTTAATTCTAATACTATGTTTACAACACAAGATGTTCAACAGTTTGAGTCTATCGGCATTACTCTCGAAAAAGCCGAAACTCAAGTCAATGACCTCAAGAATGGTTATCCTTTCTTGAAAATAAAAGGTGCTGCCGCTATTGGTGACGGCGTTTTGGCTCTCGATGATACTGAACGTGAGCAACTTATTGCCGATTGGAAAGAGTATCTTAAAGGCGATGGCGAAATCATCAAAATGGTGCCTGCATCGGGTGCGGCAAGTCGTATGTTTAAAGACTTGTTCGAGTTCGAAAATTCTGATGCTACTGAACCTAACAATGCTTATATCGAGAAATTCTTCGTAGAACGCGAAAATTTTGCTTTCTATGAAGCTCTCAACCGTGTTTGCGTTGCCGAAGAGGGTAAGTCTATCCAAGAGTTGGTCAACGAAAAACGTTATAAAGACATTGTTCGCCTCCTTCTTCACAAAGAGGGTCTCAACTATGGCTCGTTGCCTAAAGGTTTGTTGCAATTCCACAAATATCCTCAATATGTGCGCACTGCGTTTGTAGAACACCTTGTTGAAGGTGCGCTATATACTAACAATCGTAATAATGAGGTGAAAATTCACTTTACTGTATCGCCTGAGCATATTGAGTTCTTCAAACAACACCTTATGAGTGAACTTCCTCGCTATGAGGATTTGTTCAAAGTGCGCTACAACGTAACTTTCTCTATTCAAAAACCTTCGACCGATACACTCGCTGTAGGTCTCGATGGTGCTCCTTTCCGCAACGAAGATGGTACAATTCTCTTCCGTCCAGGTGGACACGGTGCTCTTATTGAAAATCTTAACGACCTCGATGGCGATGTTATCTTTATCAAGAATATCGACAATGTGGTGCCTGATCGCTTGAAACAAGCAACTATCGACTACAAACAAGTGATTGCTGGTTTGCTTGTGCGCGTACAACGCCAAATCTTTGGTTTCTTGAATGAATTGGAAGGTGAAGTGTCTGACGAACGCCTCGACACTATGCTTGCATACGCAGAACAGGTGTTGTGCATCAGTGCTGAAGGTATTAAAGCTGTTGATAAGAAGGAGTATCTCCGCACTAAGTTCAATCGTCCTATCCGTATCTGTGGTATGGTGAAAAACGAAGGTGAACCTGGTGGTGGTCCTTACCTCACTTATAATAGCGATGGTACTACTTCGCCTCAAATCCTCGAAAGCTCACAAATCGACAAAAACAACCAAGAGGCTGTTGATTGCATGAAAAACTCAACTCACTTCAATCCTGTTGACTTGGTTTGTGCAGTACGCAACTACAAAGGCGAGAAATTCAACCTTCTCAACTATGTTGATCCTAAAACTGGCTTCATCTCTATGAAGTCTAAAAATGGTATTGATATCAAGGTGCTTGAACTTCCTGGTCTTTGGAATGGCGCTATGAGTGATTGGAATACTATCTTCGTTGAAGTACCTATCGAAACATTCAACCCTGTGAAATCTGTCAACGACTTGCTTCGTGATCAACATAGATAAATCATTTCGATGGGTATCTAAAAATTATTTTGATACTACATTCGCGCGACTATTCTTCGCTATTTCATTAGGTGTCATCGTGGCTGAATACACTGCTTTGGCTGCTGATATATTTCTCATAGCGATAGTCGTAGGTTTATCTTTATCTATATTTTCCACTTTCCGAGTTAACCAATTCGGAAAGTGGATTTTTGTTTTCTCGTGGTCGTTATTCTTATTTGGTACGGGTGGTTGGCTCTTGCGCCAAAGGCAGATGCCTGAGCTCAACGAGTTGGCACGTACCGACCATTCTTATATTGTAGAACTGAAATCAGTTCCTCTCCACAAGGGTTCGTACTATCAAGTCGAAGCAGAAATTATCTATGCCGCTGACTCTATTGCTCAGTGCGTAGTGGGGCATGATTTATTGCTGAATATCTACACCGATTCTTTGCTCTCTGCCCCTAGTTTGTGCGATAGATATCTAATTCACACTCAAATTGTTCGTCCTAATGATAGCGGATTAGGTGGCTTTGATTATGGCAAATATCTTGCTCGCAATGGTTTATGTGGAGTTGCATATATCAATGCCAATCATCTTAAATATCTATCTACTACCACACCTTTAGATTTTCGTAAGTATAGTTATATCTTGCGTGACAAACTGATTCGTCAATTTGAATCGATAGGACTGAAGGGTAGTCAGTTAGCCATTATTTCGGCTATTACATTAGGCGAAAAGGGTTTGCTATCAAACGATGTTCGTGATACTTTCTCTACTGCTGGCGTATCACATATTTTGGTTGTTAGTGGTATGCACGTGGGATTTATCTTCCTACTTATTATGTGGTTCATGCGTCGTGCATCACATCGCCGTCGTTGGATGGTGGTAGTATTGGGCTTGATTGTTTTATGGGCGTATGCATTGCTCACCGGACTTGCTCCTTCTGTTGTTCGTGCTACGTTTATGTTCTCTATGATGCTATTGTTTAGGGTTATAGGTGAAAAGTATCGTATCAAACATGCTCTGTTTTTATCTGCCACAATATTGTTGCTATGTAATCCCAATGTGCTGTTTAATGTAGGTTTCCAACTTAGTTATTTAGCTGTCGCGGGTATTGTATATTTCTATCCGTTGCTCTATAAGAGAATATCTACTCTCAAATACCGACCTATGCGGTGGATTATTTCATCGGTTGCAGTTACTGTGTCGGCGCAAATTCTCACTTTGCCAATAGTGATATATAATTTTCATCAATTCCCTATATATTTCATCCTTTCTAATCTATTCGTTACAGCCTTTGCTCCTCTCCTTTTCCTCGGTGGAATTTTGTTGTTAGCACTGAGCTATATTCCATATCTTGGCGTTGGCGCTGGGTGGTTAATGAATTATGTTGTAATGATATTCGAGTATATCATCAACCTAATCGTAGCAATACCTTTTTCAACAGTTAAAGTCTATCTCTCGCTTCTTGAAGTCATCTGCCTCTATTTTGTCATTCTGTGTGGTATCAATTATGTTGAGTTGCGTAATGTCTTTGCGGAGCGATTTAAAGCACCGCTATATTTTTCTTTATCAGTGCTTTTGTTTGCAGTGGTTATATTGGTGGGGGATATATACTATTCTCAACGTCAGATGCTTATTATTCCCAAAACTAATCGATTGGTGGTTAATGTTTTTGGCGACGATGAGAATATCTTATTCACTAACCATCCCGATTTTGCTATAGAACGTCTCGAGCGCACTTGGCTTAAATATTCGTGCTCTGAGCCAACTATTGTTACTGATACAGCACTCACAGCTAATGCTTTCACATTCAATGGCGAGTCGTATCTCATCCTTCGTGATAATATATTTCGTTATCGTCAAAATAATGGACAACCTCTTGAAATAGATAATCTTATCATTGATCGTGGAGTATATCCATCCGAGCGACTCTTCACCGAATTTATTCTTCCAAAACGAGTAATCCTCACCGCCGGAGTATGGCATGGCTATCTTGATAAGTACAAAGCTCTTATGGACGCAATGGGCATCTCATATTACATAATTGCCGAGTCTGGCGCAATCACTATAATTCAATGATTTTGATTTCTTACAGACTTAATATAATCTCATCCTTTCTGTGACCCTCAAGTAAGGTGTAAGCAACCTATCTCGAAGAAGACTGCCACTTTTACACTAACAATTTGTAGGTAATTATAGTTTTTCAAAAATTTGTTTTTTTCAATATTTTATAGTAACTTTGTAAGATTAATAAATTATGGTTTTATGACTACAAAAATAAGTGAAGTTATTGCTTGCATTGAGCAGATGGCTCCGCTAGCTTATCAGGAGTCGTGGGACAATAGTGGTGTGCAAGTGGGCGATATAAATCAAGAGGTTAAAGCAGTACTTCTATGCGTTGATATTACTGAAGCGACACTTGATGAGGCGATTGAGCGAGGTGTTAATCTTATCATTTCGCATCATCCTTTAATCTTTAAAGGTATCAAAAAACTCACTGGTCGTAATTATGTCGAGCGTGTGATTATCAAGGCTATACAGCATAATATCGTGCTATATTCAGCCCATACAAATATGGATAAATGCCTTGGTGGCGTAAATTTCCGTATTGCACAAAAGTTGGGGCTTAAGAATATTCGCGTGCTTGCACCAGAGGAGAATTATCTTTATAAAATTGTGACATACGTGCCTCAATCGCACATCGAACAGGTGCGACAAGCTATGTGGACGGCTGGAGCGGGAACGATAGGCAATTATGATTGTTGCTCTTATTCGTCAGAAGGAAATGGTACGTTTAGAGCGCAAGTAGGTTGCAATCCTTTTGTAGGTGAAATTGGTAAACTACACACTGAGTCTGAACTTCGTCTTGAAATGGTTGTGCCTAAAGATAAATCTGGCAGAGTAGTTGCAGCTATTCATGCCGCTCATCCATACGAAGAGCCTGCTATAGATATACTGCCTTTAGTGAATGATTATGAACAACTTGGTCTTGGTTGTGTTGGTGAACTCGAACAGCCAATTTCAGAAACAGAGATGTTGCATTATATCAAAGATAAATTGAATGTACAATACATTAGACATACTCAAACTTCAGATAGATTGGTTTCACGTGTGGCTTTATGTGGTGGTTCTGGTGCAGAATTTCTATCTCAAGCTATTCGAGAGAAAGCAGACATCTATATCACTGCAGATGTGAAATATCACGATTTCTTTAACGCTGAAAATCAGATTGTTATTGCAGATATTGGACATTTTGAATCTGAACAATGCATAAAAGAGGTTTTTTATGAACAAATTTCAAAAAATTTTATTAACTTTGCAATCTTAATGGCAGAGTGCGATAAAAGCCCTGTTAAATATTCTTATCTTACTGAAGATTAAGGATATAATAAATAGAAAAATACTAAAAAATTAAATAATATGTCAGAAAAAAACGTTGAAACTAAAGAAATTTCTGTAGAAGAACGTCTTCAAGCGCTCTATAATCTACAAATGGTTGTTTCTGAAATTGATAAGATTCGTACTATCCGTGGTGAATT